>JAADGN010000107.1 GCA_013152325.1 Chloroflexota bacterium | reverse complement strand
GAAGGCACAGGGATGAGGACGCAATTACGACACTTTGCGACATCCTTTTGACGCGCTCTCATGCTATTTTAATAGCGTAAAGAAGATGGTGAAATCCATCGCAATCACCCACATTCAAGGAGAATGTCAATGTCTACGAAGAAAATGCTCTTTTTGACCGGTGCCCTTCTGGTCGTGGCGGCCATTCTGGCGGCCTGCGGCAGCCAGGCCACCGAAGCACCGGCTGTTGAACAGCCGACCGAGGCCCCTGCGGTTGAACAGCCCACCGAAGCGCCTGCCATGCCCGAACTGGTGGGCGATGCGCTGCGCGGCGGCAAACTGTATGACAACTGGATGGAGGAACTCGGCGTGGACGCCCCCGAAGGCGACCAGCCATTGTGGGCCACCCAGAGCAGCAACACTCGCTCCGGCGGAGACACCTGGCGCTGCAAGGAATGCCACGGCTGGGATTACAAAGGCGCGGACGGCGCTTACGGCTCCGGCTCGCACTTGACCGGTTTCCCCGGCGTATACCAGTTGGCTGACGAGGATCCCAGCGTGGCCCTGGATGCGCTGATGGGCGGTACCAATCCCGACCACGATTTCTCGGCCTACCTGGACGAGCAGGCCCTGACCGACCTGGCGCTGTTCATCAGCGAAGAAGTCATCGACACTGAAACAGTCATTTCGTTGAGCGGCGACACGGACAACGGCAAGACACTGTTCGAGAACAATTGTGTCGATTGTCACGGCCCTGAAGCATTGGCCATCAACTTCCACCCGGACTCTGAACCCGAATATCCGGCCACGATTGCCAACGAGAACCCGCTGGAATTCCTCAGCAAGCTACGCGTTGGGCAACCCGGTGTGGCGGATATGCCCGCAGGTATTGATAACGGCTGGACAGAACAAGAGTATGCCGACGTGATCGCATACGTTCAGACCCTGCCCGAGTCCAGTCCTGCGGTCGAAGGCGGACGAATGTACGACAACTGGATCGAGGCGCTGGCTGTCACCGCGCCCGAAAGCGATATGCCGCTGTGGGCCACCCAGACCACCAACACCCGTTCCGGCGAGGACACCTGGCGCTGCAAGGAATGCCATGGCTGGGATTACAAAGGCGTGGGCGGGGTCTATGGCTCCGGTTCGCACATGACCGGCTTCAAGGGTGTGATGGACGCCGCCAACATGAGTGCTGAAGAGATCGTTGCCTGGTTGGATGGCACGAGCAACGCCGATCACGACTTCTCATCCTTCTTCACGGCAGATGACATGGCGCGCATGGCGGCCTTCATTCAGGAAGGCATGGTCGACAAAACCTTCATCAATGAAGACAAGACCGTCACAGGCGGCGATGCCGAACACGGGAAGCAGCTCTTCAATCAGGTTTGCTCTTCTTGCCACGGTGAAGACGGCACCAGCATTAATTTCGCCGACGGTGAAGAAAAAGAGTTCGTCGGTACTGTCGCTGCCGACAACCCGTGGGAGTTCTTCAACAAAGCCACCGTTGGCCAGCCTGGCGAGCCCATGCCCGCCGGTTGGAACCTTGGCTGGAGCCAGCAGGACATTATCGACCTGTTGACCTTTGCCCAGTCATTGCCAGCGCAATAAAAGTTTCAGAGAGGAGGCCGGGGTAATCCGGCCTCCTTCCCTTTTTAATTTCAGGCATTATTTATCGTTTTCCCTTGTTGTCAACGATCCTTTTCGAGGTGTTCCATGAGACGAAGATTTACGATTTGGGCGGCTGCGCTGGCCGGGACGGCTGTGCTGATCCTGACCGGCATTTTGTTTGGGGAACATACCGCGTATGCCCTGCCGGAATACGCCCAGCGTACCAACGAATCTTGCGCCACCTGCCACGTCAATCCCGGCGGCGGCGGGCCGCGCACCATGCGCGGGTTGATCTGGGCGGCCAAAGGCAAGCCGGACGCTGTGCCGGAACTGCCCGGCGTGCTGCTCGCGCCCGGCGTAAGCAATGGCGAGGAACTCTACCAGATCGCCTGCTCCAGTTGTCACGGGGTCTATGGCGAGGGAATGTTCGGCGCGGCGCTGCTTTTCAGCGGCGTTCCGGAGAACAAGATCCGTTCCAATATTGCCCGCGGGCGCATCAGGAGCGGCATGCCCTCCTTCGACGGGAAATTCACCCCCGAACAGTTGGACGCCCTGGTGGCTTTTGTGAGCACCCTCGCCAGCGGCGAAGCCACGCCCGCTCCGAACTCTTACCCGCTCGATTCGCCCCGGTTCCAGGGAGCGCCGCAATCCACACCAATGCCTTCGGGAGGCAACTAGGATGAGCAAATTTAACCGTCGTGATTTTCTGAAATTGACCGCCGCGGCTGGCGGCTCCGCCCTGGCCTGGAGCGGGGCGCAGGCTTTGCTGGACCCGAAACCTGCCCTGGCCTCCGATGGGCGGTTGACCACCTCCGCGCAGGATGTGATCGTGCCGGGCGTGTGCGCGCTGTGTCCCAGCGGATGCGGCGTGCTGGCGCGCGTTGCCGATGGGAACGTGGTCAAACTGGAAGGCAACCCGATGCACCCGATCAACCTGGGCGCGCTCTGTCCCAAGGGACAGGCTGCCCCCGAACTGCTCTACAACCCCGACAGGCTGACCGGTCCGATGAAACGGACGGGCGAGCGGGGCGCGGGAAAATGGCAGGCGATCTCCTGGGACGAGGCGGCGCAGTTGGTGGCAGAGCAGGTTCGGGCGGCGCGCGATGCGGGTCAT
Organism: Chloroflexota bacterium; assembly: GCA_013152325.1. Lineage (GTDB taxonomy): Bacteria > Chloroflexota > Anaerolineae > Anaerolineales > Villigracilaceae > Desulfolinea. The sequence continues at coordinate 5,525 of JAADGN010000107.1, read as the reverse complement.
CCCGAAAGCGTGGCCTTCATGCACGGCGATACGCGCGGTCAGCAGCGCTCGTTCTTCGGGCGGTTCATGCAGGCCGTTGGCTCTCCCAACCTGATCTCACGCGAGAGCCTGAACGTGGCCGCTTCCAAGATGGGCGTTTACCTGACCCAGGGCGTGTATGCCCAGCCGGCCTATGATCTGGAAAACAGCAGTTATATCCTGGCTTTTGGTGCCAGTCTGCTGGAAGGCGGCTCGAATCCGCAGCGCATGATCTCCGGCTTCACCTACGGGCGGCGCGGGCGCTCCAACCGGAGCAAGGTGGTGGTGATCGACCCGCGCCAGGGCGTGACCGGTGCCAAAGCCGACGAGTGGATCCCGATCAAGCCCGGAACGGATGCGGCCCTGGCGCTGGGTATGGCCAACGTCATCATCAAGTCGAACCTGTTCGATTCGGATTTTGTCCACAATTATGCTTTTGGCTTCGAGGATTTCCTGGCCGATGGCGGAAAATCCCGCAAGGGTTTCAAGAATTTCGTGCTGGAGAATTACGACCCGCGGCGCGCGGCGCAAATCACCGGCGTACCGGCGACGACGATTGCCCGGCTGGCGGGCGAATTCGCGACCAGCAAATCGGCGGTCGCGGTGTTGCCCGGCAAGGGCGGGCTGCTCAACGGCGGCATCGGCGGCGTGTACGCGGCCATGGCGATTTACATGCTCAACGCGCTGGTCGGCAGCATCGAAGCCCCCGGCGGCGTGCTGACCCAGCAATACTTCCCTGTAAAGGCATGGCCTTTCCTGCCTGCGGATGCGGTCGCCCGCAAGGGCTTGCAGGCCGAGCGCGTGGACGGCGCAGGGACGGTCTTCCCGCTGGCGCGTCACGCTTACCAGGCGGTGGCCGAGCGTGTGCTGGGAGGCTATCCGCTCGATGTGTTGTTCCTGTACGACGCCAACCCGGTCTTCGAGACGCCCGGCGGACAGAAGTTCGTGCAGGCCTTCGAGAAAATCCCCCTCGTTGTTTCGTTCTCGTCCTTCATGGACGAAAGCGCGCAGTACGCCGACCTCGTCCTGCCCGAGCCGACCTTCCTGGAACGCTGGCAGGATGACTACATCGAAGGTCTCGGCTACCCCGGCATCGCCCTGCGCCAGCCGGTCGTCGAGCCGCTGTACGACACGATGAACACCGGCGATTTCCTGCTGAAAGTGGCGGAAACGATGGGCGGCAGCGTGGCCCGGGCCTTCCCCTGGAAATCCTACGAGGAAGTGCTGCAATACCGCCTTTCAGAGATCGGCGCGGACTGGGAGACGCTCAAGGAACTGGGCGTGTGGCTTGTCCCCGGTTACCGCTTTGCCAAACGCGGCAGCCAGCGCTGGGTGGACGAAGTCGTTGGCCGCGACCGCCTGAACTCGCCGCGCGATGGGCACTTCGATTTTTACAGCCGGGAACTGTACGCCCTGTTTGGCGCCAAGAACAAGGGCGCGCTGGCGGAACTGGGCATCACACAGATGGGCGACGCCGTCTCCATGCCGCACCACGAAGACGCTCCGCAATCCGGCGAGGCGGCAGAATACCCCTTCACCCTGAACGTGGTAACGCTGATGAGCCTCGGCCCGAAGAGCGAAGCCGCCAACATGCCCAGCCTGCAGGAGATCAGCGGCATGACCGTGGGCGAGACCTGGGACTCGTGGCTGGAGATGAATCCCGAAGCTGCGCGTGAACTTGGGTTGCGGGATAGAGATGTGGTGTGGGTGGAAAGCCCGTTTGGCAAAGTCAAGACCAAAGTCCGCTTCGTAAAAGCCCTGCGCCCGGACGTGGTCAACCTGCCTTACAACCAGGGTCACACGGCCCTCGGTCGTTTCGCCAAAGGGCGCGGCGTCAACGGTCTGGAATTGCTCGATCCCGCCAGCGAACCTGCCTGCGGGTTGGCTTCCTTTACGAACACGCGCGTCAAAGTACGAGGCGCTTGAGTTGCTGGTAGAAAAATTAGGAGTACATAATGGCTAAATGGTCAATGGTCATCGATCTGGACAAGTGCGTTGCCTGCCAGGGTTGCAGCATCGCCTGTCGCTTTGAGAACAACACCCCGGCGGTCAAGCCGGATGAGGCTGTCGCGGGCCGCGCAATCCGCTGGAACGATGTGTTCCCTTATCCGGTCAATGCAGGCGATGAAGCGACGGGTGAATATCCCAATGTCACCACGCGCTACATGACCCGCCCGTGCATGCACTGTGAGAACCCTCCCTGCATAAAAGTCTGTCCTGTACAGGCGACCTTCAAGGACGAGGAAGGGCTTGTACACCAAAATTACAAGCGCTGTATTGGCTGCCGCTTCTGCACAGTTGCCTGCCCTTACGCAGTGCGCTACTTCAACTGGCGCGAACCCGAATGGGAAGAGGGGATGGAAAATTTTCTCAATCCAGACAAGATCGAATCGGGCGGCGTTTCAGAAGGCCCCGCCGTACGTCCAAAAGGCGTGGTCGAAAAGTGCACCTTCTGCATCCACCGCCTGAAAAAAGCCCGCGCCCGCGCGGCGGCTGAAGAACGTGATTTCCGCCCCGACGAATACGTCCCCGCCTGCGTGCAAACCTGCACCGGCAAGGCGCGTTATTTCGGCGACCTGGATGACCCCAACAGCACCGTCTCACAACTGGCATCAGACACCCGTGCATTCCGTCTTTTGGAAGATGTGGGCACGCATCCCAAAGTCATCTACCTGCAGGAGGGCTAAACATGTTACGCGTAGATTCTACAGATAAAACGAAACTGATCGATCCCCTGTTTGCCCCCACTTCGCGCAAGTTCCGGATCGGGACCGGCATCCTGCTGGCGATCTTTGCCTGGGGTCTCTTCATGTACATCCGGCAGGTGATCCTCGGCCTCGGTCAGACCGGCATGGATCGTCCCACCTACTGGGGCGTGTACATGGTCAATTTTATTTTCTTCATCGGCATCAGCCACGCGGGGACGCTGATCTCGGCCATCCTGCGCGTTACGGGCGCTGAGTGGCGGCGGCCGATCACGCGTGTGGCGGAGGCGATCACCGCCTTTGCCCTGATCGTCGGAACGTTACAGATCGTTATCGACATGGGCCGCCCTGAGCGGCTGCTGTATGCGATCATCTATGGACGCGTGCAATCACCGATCCTGTGGGACATCATCTCGGTGACGCTCTACTTCCTCGGCTCGCTCACGTACCTTTACCTGCCCCTGATCCCCGACGCCGCCCTCCTGCGAGACCATTGTCCCGCCGATGCCCCGGCCTGGAGGCATAAGCTATATTCGCTGCTTTCTTTGGGATGGCGCGGCAACCGCGAACAGTGGATCCGCCTGGAAAAAGCGATTGCTGCAATGGCTATTTTCATCATCCCGGTCGCGGTCTCGGTGCATTCCATCATCTCGTGGATTTTGGCGACTACCGTCCAACCGGGCTGGCATTCCACGATCTTCGGGCCATATTTTGTGGTCGGCGCCATCTTCTCCGGTATTGGCGCGCTCTTCATCGCCATGACCGGCGTCCGCAAATCGCTTGGGCTGGAAAATTATCTCCGTCCGCTCCAGTATCGCAATCTGACGGCGCTCTTCGTGACCATGAGCGCGATCTGGTTCTACTTCACTTTTGCTGAAAATTTGGGCATTGCCGCCGGGCAGCAAATAGATGAGTTCCCCATTCTGGCTGCAAAGCTGTGGGGAGAGTTTTCGGTCAGCTTCTGGGCCATGATCCTGCTCATGGCCGCATCTTTCTGGATATTGGTCGTTCCGGGCCGCATCCCGGATTCAGCCAAGCGCATACCTGTCTTCCGGCCGCGCTACGCCTGGATTTCAGCAAGCGCGGCAGTGGTTGTCTTCATGGTCATCAAAATCTCTTCGCTGGCCCCGGCAGCTGCATCGCTTGCGATTGGGGACATCAATTTGCGCAGCATACTCTGGTCGTTGATGATCATTTTCCTGATCGGCATCGGGTTGGGAACCGGGCTGTGGTTCAAAAAGCGTCCGGTAACGGCGTCGGTCGTTGCTTCCGTGCTCGTGGTAATTGGCATGTGGCTGGAACGTTGGAATATCATTGTCCCCACGATGACGCATCCCCGTTTGGCGCCGTTTTCCAGCTACGCCCCCACCCTGACGGAAATTTCCATCACGGCTGGTTCGGTGGCCCTCTTTGTCCTGCTGTTCCTGGGATTTTTCAGGCTCTTTCCGGCGATTTCGATTTGGGAAGTGGCTGAAGGGCGCGTGATCGACAAGGCGCAGTCGAAAGTTGCCATCCCCCAACCCGAACCCAGCGATCACTGGATGACGGCTCGAGAGTAGCTCATGTCTGTTTTGGCTGCCGATTTGTACCAAGTTCTCGCCGAAGCCCTGGCCGAGCCGCCTGGATGGCTGTGCCTGCCCGGGCATCGGTGGCCGCTGTATGAGACCGCCTCGGCCCTGGCTGGGGATTCAGCTGCGGCGCGGAAAAACCTGGAATCTCTGGCAAACATTCCCGCCGAGCCACTGGGTGCGCGCCGGTCGCGCTATGCCGCGCTGTTCAATCCCGAAAATGGATTGTGGCTCTACGAATCGGCCGCGCTCTACGGGCGCATCATCGGCGAGGAGACCTTCACGCTGGCGCGCCTCTATCGGGCCGCCGGGTTGGAAACGGTCGGCGCGGAACTTCCCGATCACATATCTGTCGAGTTGGCTTTCCTGGCTTTTTTGGTCGGCGACGAGCAGGACGAAGGTGCAGCGCAGCATGAGGTGCAATTCCTTCAGCAGCACGCTGGCCGCTGGATGCCCGGATTGGGACACGCTCTCGCCCGCAGCGGCGACCCGGTCTATGGGCCAATTGGACGCCTGCTTGCGGACTGGCTCAGCGAGCGCGCCCTGGCACGTCGACCGCGTTCATCGGAGCGCGACGCGTCGCTCCCCGGCCCATACTTGCCTGCCATCCCACAAGCCGACGACTGCACCCTGTGCGGATTCTGCGCCCAGGTCTGCCCGACGCGCGTGCTCACAATGCGCGAAAACCAGCATGAGACAACGCTCATTTTGCGCCATGATTTGACTTGTACATCCTGCAATAAATGTGCGGAAGTGTGTGAAATGGGAGCCATCCAGATGGTTCCAGCGGAAAAGCTTCGCGTGGAAAATACGGTACTACGCCGCTCCGGGCGTCCGCTCTGCAAGGGTTGCCAACAGCCCATGATCAGCGCAGCCGAACTGGAATTCGTGGCGCGCCAACTCGGAAACCCTGATTGGCTGGCATATTGCCTGGATTGCCGGCCTCAACGAATGGAGAGACGAAGATGAATTTCCCTTTGGAATATCCCCTTTTTGGCTTTTTCTACTGGCTGGTCAACACTGCGGGAGTCGGCGGCATTTTGGTCGGCCTGCTTGGAGGCGGTTCGCTCCTGGCTTATTTCCTCACCCTGCGTTGGATTTCCCGCGGTTCGAAAGTGGACGAGCGTGAGGTATACGCGTATCCCACCCCGGCCTTGTTTGGGCACTCGGAAAAAGAGCACGACTAATTAATGTGCTGACCGCTGGACGCCTTCGGGCGGTAAGCCATACCCAG
>JAADGN010000065.1 GCA_013152325.1 Chloroflexota bacterium | reverse complement strand
AGTTTACAAAGCGCTAAACCATTGTTTACCGTTGATATACCCTCTGGTAAGTTGTCTGGAATAATGTGAGCTGCATCTAGCAATTCTCGGTGTCGTAATCGACAAAAAGCGCATTGCGATTTGTAAGCATTTAGGACTTTTTCTCGAAAACCTCTTTGATGCAATCGAACCTTGACTGTTGATGTAAGGTAAGCCCGTCTTGCATCAGCATTCTCAGCAACTTGTTTGGAAATGTTGTGCGCTATTTGAAGTGTTGCCATTTCATCGACGACAGCTTTGAATGCCAGGCTACTTGGATCATCAGAAATAATGTAAACTGGCCAGACCGCTAGATATTTTCCTGGAACAATGCCATGAAAATATACCAGAGGTCTTTTTTGTTCAAAAACTTTTCTTAAACTGACGTTATCTCTGTGGTTTGGATCGGTTCCACGATATTTGTAAATTAGCAGATTGTCTTTATCAAAGCTGTCGTCATAAGGCCCTTTTGGTGTGGTTGTAATTGAAAGGGGTAAATCAAGGATTTTGGGTTTGAAGATACCTTGGGGAGCTACAAGTGGAATGCGCTGTTTTTGGAATTCAAATCCTTGTTGCAGCAGCGTTCTTGGTAATACATCCCCATGTATATTGACTTGCTCAGATAGCCAATTGAACGCTGCAATACGAAGTTGATGGTCTATGTCCATTAGTTAGTTCCTTTATTCAGCTTTTCTGATTCTACTCTAAATTTGTTTTTCCTTTGCGTCCCTTCGCGCTCTTTGCGTTTACCCCCAAAACCCTGATAAAATCACCCTCGACCATTCCCCATTCTCGAACATCCACTCTCCAGGAACCCCATGACCACAGACACCCAAAAACCTATCCGCCCTATGGCGCGCATCGGGGCACAGAATACCGTATAATAAAAGCATGGTCGCAGCCCAAATCCATCTTCCCGAAAAAGAACTCGCTGCCTTCTGCAAACGCTGGAAGGTGATTGAATTCGCCTTGTTTGGCTCGGCTGTGCGAGATGACTTCTCTGCGGAAAGCGATATTGATGTGCTGGTCAAATTTTCATCGCAGAGCGAATGGGGTTTATTCGACCACATCCAAATGAAGCAGGATCTAAAAACCCTTTTTGGCCGCGACGTGGATTTGATCACACAGCGGGCGTTGGAGCAAAGTCGCAATGACTTGCTGCGTGCTGAAATCCTGGAGAGCGCAAAGGTGATTTACTCTGTGGAAGAGGATGCCCATGTCTAGACATAATGACGATATTGTCCGTAAAGACATCATCAATGCGGCAAACCTCATCTTGGAGTTTGTCGGTGGCTTTAGCAAAGAGTCCTTCGTTGATGATTGGAAAACACGCTCCGCTGTTCTCTACCAACTGACGGTCATCGGTGAAGCCGTCAAACGCCTATCCAAAGAATTTCGTGCCCAGCATACACATATCCCTTGGTCGCTCATTGCGGGGATGCGAGACCATCTCGTTCATGGCTACGATTTAGTTGATTGGGATGAAGTCTGGCAGACCGCCAACAAAGACATCCCTGATTTGCTTCAAAAAATCGAACAACTATCTCTCTAAACCAACGCCAGCCCCGGACCTCCCCAAACGGAGGCCTTCCTCTTTCCCCAATTCCCGAACACCCAAAGTTTTTCCTTTGCGTCCCTTCGCGCTCTTTGCGTTTAACCCCAAAACCCTGATAAAATCACCCTCGACCATTCCCCATTCCCGAACATCCACTCTCCAGGAACCCCATGACCACAGACACCCAAAAAGTCATCTACTCGATGGTGCGCGTTGGGCGCGTCCATCCCCCCAACAACAAGCAAGTGCTGCGCGACATCTCGCTCGGCTTCTATTACGGCGCCAAGATCGGCGTGCTCGGCCTGAACGGATCGGGCAAATCGACCCTGCTGCGCATCATGGCCGGCGTCGACCCCGACTACACCGGCGAGATCGCCATGTCGAAGGGCTACACCGTCGGCTACCTCGAGCAGGAGCCGCAGCTCGACGAGTCCAAAACGGTCATCGAAACCGTTCGGGAGGCCCTCCAGCCGATCGTCGACATGCTGGCGCGCTACGACGAGGTCAACGCCGCGTTTGCCGAACCGGACGCCGATTTCGAGGCCTTGATCGCCGAGCAGGCCAAATTGCAGGATCGTCTCGACCGCGTCGACGCCTGGAATTTGGATTCGCGGCTGGACCTGGCGATGGGCGCGCTGCGCTGTCCCCCGGCGGATACGCCCATCTCGACCCTCTCCGGTGGGGAACGCCGCCGCGTCGCCCTCACCCGACTCCTGCTCACGGAACCCGACATCCTGCTGCTCGACGAGCCGACCAACCACCTCGACGCCGAATCGGTTGCCTGGCTGGAGCATCACCTCCGCGGGTACAAGGGGACGGTCATCGCCGTGACCCACGACCGCTACTTCCTCGACAACGTCGCCGGCTGGATTTTGGAGCTCGACCGCGGCTACGGCATCCCCTGGAAGGGGAACTACTCCTCGTGGCTGGAACAGAAACAGGAACGGCTGCGGCGGGAGGAGAAATCCGAGAGCAAACGCCAGAAGACCCTCGAGCGCGAGCTGGAGTGGATCCGCATGTCCCCGAAGGCGCGGCAAGCCAAAGGCCGGGCGCGCGTCGCGGCGTATGAAAAGCTGCTCTCGCAGGAAAGCGAAAAACGCCGCGCAGACCTGGAGATCTACATCCCGCCGGGGTCGCGTTTGGGAGATATCGTCATCGAGCTGGACGGGATCGCCAAATCCTACGGCGAGCGGCTGATCCTGGACGATTTCAGCGCCAGCATCCCGCCCGGCTCGATCGTCGGCGTGGTCGGGCCGAACGGCGCGGGCAAGACCACCCTGCTGAGGATGATCACCGGCGAGGAGAAGCCCGACCGCGGCGCGATCAGGATCGGCGAGACCGTGCAACTGGCCTACGTCGACCAGGCGCGCAGCCTCGACCCCGAAAAGACGGTCTGGGAGGAGATCTCCGGCGGCGCGGAGACGCTGACCCTCGGCGGGCGGACGATGAACTCGCGGGCGTATGTCGCTTCGTTCAACTTTCTCGGCTCCGACCAGCAGAAGAAGGTCGGGGCGCTTTCGGGCGGGGAGCGCAACCGCGTCCACCTGGCGAAGATGCTCACCGAAGGCGCGAACGTGATCCTGCTCGACGAGCCGACCAACGACCTCGACGTGAACACCCTGCGCGCCCTCGAGGAAGCCCTCGAGAACTTCGCCGGCTGCGCGGTCGTCGTCAGTCACGACCGCTGGTTCCTCGACCGCATCTGCACCCACATCCTCGCCTTCGAAGGGGATTCGCAGGCGCGGCTCTTCCTGGGCAACTGGTCGGATTACGAGAAGGATTACCACGAGCGCTACGGGAAGTCGGTCGATGTGCCGCGCCGTGTGAAGTACCGCACCTTGAAGCGATAGACCGCAGGAGCGGGCCTCGCGTCCGCCCTTTTTGATTCGCCGCGCCCTCTTCGGGGATGACAAGAGCGCGGAGCACACGGAGCAAAAGACGAAAGGAAGCACCCTGTGCCCTCTGGGTACCCTGTGGCGAAACAACCGCCGAGCGCAAAGGCGGTTGTTTCTTTTTTAAACGTGCCCGCCTTTTTTGCCTGATTTGCTTTAAGCTAAATCTTTATAAAATTGGTCGTGTTATATTTCACATACAACATTTCCCAATAAAACCGGGAAACATTCAAGGAGCATGAAAATCATGAAAAACAATTACAAAATCGGCGCGATATTGGCTGTTATTGGCATCCTGGCAGGGATGCTGTCCCTGTACTTCCTGGCGTCAACATACAATACGGTCATACACACCCACTTCGCCGCCGGAGAATGGGAAGAGAGCAACACGGTTCGGTTCGTTTATGCATTGCTTGGCTGGCTGGGTACAGCTGCCGGCGCGCTCTCCGCCGCCGTTTTGTGGGGTTTCCTGAAGAAACAGGATTGGGCCTGGTTCTGGGGAGCCGTGGCCGCGACCATTCTCCTGCTGGCCGGATTCTTCCCCATGATCCCCGCCGCCGACAGCGGACTGTCGGTCCCCACGCTCTGGGTATTTTTGTTGTCAGCGGTCATGTGGTTTGGGATGCTTTTCATCGGCGGCGTGGACAAAAAGGTCATCGGACTGACGTTCACGGCCGGACTGGCTTATGTGCTGACCTTTATTGACGGTGTCGCCCCGATCTCCAAATTCCAAAGCACCTTCCAGACAGCAAAAACCTTCAGCCAGAACCCGGAGACATTCTGGAACGGGATGTATGTGATGTCGCAGCAGGTGAATTGGTGGGGCGCGGCAGCCTGGGCGATCTTTATTTTCGCGGCGCTCAAGCGGAAGTCGTGGGCGGTTCCGGTGGGGATCTTCGCCGGGACAATGTCGATGATCGGCGGCTACCCCATGGGCATCCACAATGTAACCCAGGTCCACCGCTTCTCCCTGTTCCTCCCCGCCCCATTGCTGAGCACTGTCCTGCTGGTCATCCTGTGCCTGCCCAACACACAAAAACTCATTACAGGAACGGAAAACTGACCTTTTCCCGTTCACAAAATAAAGGACAAAAAAGGATGGGCTTGGCGGCCCATCCTTTTTGTTTTCCCGCGTTGACAGCTTGTTTCGTTACGGCGTTGGCGTCAGTGTTGATGTCGGCGTTGGCGTCCGCGTTGGCGTCGGTGTCCGCGTTCGTGTCGCGGTTGGGGTGGGCGCGGGCGTGCGGATGGCGTACAAGTGCTGGCGGGCTTCGGCGCGCATCTGGGATGTCGACGCGTTCAGGGGCAAAGCCAGCAGCGCCTCCCAATCGGCCGTTGCCGACTTAAGGTCATTGCGGCCTTCGTGACAGGTCGCCCGCCAGTAATAGATCAGCGCCCAGTCCTCATCCCCATCCGCCATTGGGCGGCTGTGCTCAACCTGCAGGTAGCAGTCGCCGTAATGTTCCTGTAACACATCCGCCTGGGCAAGTCCCATGCTGGCCTCGAAAGAGTTGGGGAAGTAGAGCAATGCCGACTTAAGGTCATTTTCGGCGTTCTCCCCATCCCCCAGAGCCACATACGACAGGCCGCGATAGAGATATGCCTTGCCCAGCCTTCTGCTCAACTCAAGCGCATGGTCGAGGGTTTCGATGGCTGCCTGATAATCTCCCGTCGCGTAATACGCCCCGCCCAAAAGGGACAAAGCTTCCGTGTCGTCGGGTTCGTAGACAATATACGTCTGCAGCACGCTGAGGGCATCTCCCAGTTGGTCGTTGGCTTCGTAGGCCTGTCCGAGCACCAGATAACTTTCAAGCATGGTCAGGTCGAGTTCATTGGCCTTTTGGGCCGCGGCCAGGGCTTCCTCGTTCATCTCCAACGCCAGGTAGGTCTTCGCCAGCTCAAGGTGAACCAACGGCGAGCCAGGGGCGAGCGAGCGGGCGGTTTCCAGGTCGGCGAGCGCATCGTCCGGTCTGTTCTTCCCCGCATAGTAGCGCGCCCGCTCCAGGTAGGCCTCGGCGAAATCGGGGGAGTATTCAATCGCCTTGTCCAGATCCGGCTTGATATTGACTTTTGGATTGAGGGGCGGCAGGACGCGCGCCCGTCCGAGGTAGGCCGGGCCGAAGTTCGGGTCTATCTCGATGGCCTGCCTGTACGCGTCAAAGGCTTTGCTGTTCTCGCCCATGAAGCGGTACGCCTCGCCGATGTAATAGTAGGGATCGGCCATCTCCGGCTCCAAGGCGGCGATCTGCTGCATGGTGACGACCACGGATTCCCAATCCTGCTTCTCGTAAGCCGTTTTGGCCGCCGTGTAGTAATCGTGCGCTTCAATGGAACGCGGCGTGTTCACGTACAACGGCGTGGGCGTATAAGGAACCGGCAAAAGCGCCGAAAGGGGCGTTGGCCCGGTAAAAACCGGCGTGTTCTGTGGCTTGGCGTTCAGCGCGGTCGGCGTCATCGTGTACGTGGGCGATGGGCCGGGCGTGATGGTCGGGCGCAGGACGAGACGCTTGTCGCGCGGTCTCAGCAATCCGTAGACGGCCAGCCCGACAACCGCCGTCCCTATGACGAGCAAACCGGCCAGGCGCGCCATCGGGCTGCGGGCAAGCGACTTGAGCCCTTTGGGCTTTTCCGGCTCGTTGGCCTTGACCAGTTCCTCCTCCCACAAACGCGGATGGTCGAGGGGAAATGGCTGGACGGTTTCGTCGGGGGGCATGGCTCCGAGCAGGATCAACCCCCGTTTGGCGGCGGCATTTTCCGGGTCGATGCGCAGCGCCGTCTGCAGGGAGTAGACGCGCTCTTTCTGCGTTTCCACGACGGCGCTCATCCAAACCCAATACGAAGGATTGTCCTGGTCCGCTTTGATCAGGCGCGTCAACAGTTCTTTGGCTTTCGCCTGATCCCCCTGGCGTAAGGCCTCAATAGCCTCCTGGAGCATGGTGTCTTCGGCCATGACCTGAGTTTAGCACAGGCTGAAAGAAGGGGCAAGATGGATTTGTGGCCGTCAGCAGCCGCCGCAGAATGCCTGGGCGGCCCGGGGGCGTTGCAAAATCGGCTTTTTTATTAACGCCTGCATTAACGCTTCTTTAGCGCCTGCGTTGTATAGTGGTGGCAATACTCTTTTACAGGAGCACCTATGCTGCGCGGATTCACCAGCGAATTAAATAGTAGTCATCTTGAAGCCGGCCAAACGCAACTGGAAGTGGAACAGGTTCAGCTGCACTTTGGCGGCGTGTCCGCTTTGCTCGATGTGAGCCTGAGCGTTCGCCAAAGCGAAATCCTGGCCATCATCGGCCCCAACGGTGCGGGAAAGACCAGCCTGCTCAATTGCATCAGCGGTCTGTATCATCCCCAGAAGGGCCGCATCGTCTTTTACAGCGACAACGGGAAGGAACATGAGCTTACCAGCATGCGCCCGCACCAGATCGCGCAACTGGGAATCGCACGTTCTTTCCAGAACATCGAGTTGTTCCGCCACATGACCGTGCTTGACAACCTGTTGTCGGGCGCTCACGTTCATATGAAAAGCAACCTGTTTGCCAGTATGCTCTATTGGGGACCTGCCCAGCGCGAACAAATTCGGTTCCGCCGTTTTGTCGAAGACATCATAGACCTGTTGGAAATCGAGGCCATCCGTCACCAGACGGTCGGTTCGCTTTCTTATGGCCTGCAAAAACGGGTCGAGATGGGGCGCGCGCTGGCGATGCGCCCGTCCTTCCTGTTGCTGGATGAGCCGATGGCCGGCATGAACTCGGAAGAGAAGGAGGACATGGCCCGTTTCGTCCTGGACATAAACGAGGAACACGGCGTCACCATCGTGCTGATCGAACACGACATGGGCGTGGTCATGGACATCAGCGACCGCATCGTGGTGCTCAATTTCGGGCAGAAGATCGGCGAAGGGACGCCTGATGAAATACGCCGCAATCCGCACGTCATCGAAGCCTACCTGGGCGAAGACCACAGCGCCTTCCCCTTCAAATTCGACGCCGAAGCGCAGGACGAGTAGGTGAACATCATGCCTGAGACTTTTCCCCAATTCCTGGCCGAACACGCCAAAAAGACCCCCAACAGAATCGCACTGCGCGAGCGCTATTACGGTATTTGGCAGGCCATCACCTGGAAGGAATACTACGAACACGTCAAATATTTTGCGTTGGGTTTGGTCAGCCTGGGCCTCAACCCGGAAGAAACAATCGCCATCATCGGCGATAACCGCCCCGAATGGATCATGTCCGAGCTGGCCGCCCAGAGCGTAGGCGCAAAATCGATCGGCGTCTACCAGGACTCGGTCGTCAAGGAAATGATCTACATCTTCAACCACGCCGATGTCTCGTTCATCGTCGTCGAAGACCAGGAACAGGTGGACAAGATCCTGGTCATGTGGGACGACCTGAAAGGGGTGCGCAAGGTCATCTACTACGACCCCAAGGGACTGCGCAACTACAGCGAAGATTTCCTGATGTACTTCCCGGACGTGGAAGACCTGGGACGTGAGTACGAGAAGGAACACCCCGGCTGGTTCGAGGAACGTGTGGCCCAGGGCAAAAGCTCCGACCTGGCGATTCTCTCCACCACGTCGGGCACAACCGGCGACCCCAAACTCGCCATGCTGACCCACGCGTCGATGATCAGCATGGGACGCAACCTGATGTCGGTCGATCCATTGACGGCAGACGATGAGTTCGTCTCGTTCCTGCCCCTGGCCTGGATCGGCGAGCAGATGATGTGCGTTTCCTGCGGTTTGCTGCTCGGCTTTACGGTCAACTTCCCCGAAGCGCCGGAAACCGTGCAGCACGATATTCGCGAGATCGGCCCGAAGGTCATGTTCAGCCCGCCGCGCAT
>JAADGN010000123.1 GCA_013152325.1 Chloroflexota bacterium | reverse complement strand
CATGCGGATCACACCGCGCAAATGGCCTTCAATGGTTTTCAAACGTCGCAATGCGGATTCGTTGGGCATAACCTCTACTCCTACCCCCCCCCAGGGGGGTAGGGATAATATACCTAACTTTGTCAAATTTGTCAAGAGCGCTTGTTGCCTGGGAGGATTTCCCTTATACTCTAATTATTCTGCCCTGGAGAACGCCATGCAACGCAAACACCAGTTCATCACAGCGGTCGTCCTGTTGGCCCTGCTTGCGGCAGGCTGTACGCCGAAAATATCCCAACCCGCCGACGACCCCGTCGCAGCCATTGTCGCGGCAACCGTTGCCGCCATCCCAACCTACACCCCCTACCCCACTCACACCCCCTATCCCACGCCGACTCCCATCGTGCTCTCCGGCCTGTTCTGCGAATACGGCTTCTGCGTCGGCCACCCAACAGACGTAGCCCTTTACGACGTCAGCGCAGCAAGGGACCAGCTCAACCCCAGCACATACGGGCAGGGAATGCTGGCCGCCTATCGCAAAGACCTTTTCATGCTGATCGTCTGGCAATTGAACAGCGGCAGTACGGACCCCCAATTTATGCTCGACCTCGTCATGGACGACGACCTGGACTCCCGCAGCGGCAGCCTGGACGTTGACCTGCTCGGCGATCTGACGCTTTTCTCCGTCCCCATCACGACCGCCGCGACCCCAGTCCTGCCCTTTGGCCGCGCGGCAGCCTGGAACTGCGGCGAACGCGCCTTCGGCTGGAAGGTCTACACCCCGCAGACAGATATGGCGCCAGACCTGCTCAGAGAGTCGCTCAAACGCTTCACTTGCGGAGAATAACCCGTTTTGCAGAATGTCACCGAACCTGTGCCTCCCATGCCCTCTGTGGGGGTTGAATCCATTCAGCACTTTGTGCTACACTTTCCTGACATAGAAAACACACCGATACGTCACATAGGCAGGCAGCATGATGAGCAATCAGTCAAAACCCATCCAAGATGAAGCTGCATTTTCTACATTACAAGTCTATTTCTTTGGCTCGCTAACCTTCCAGCAACACGGAGAAACAGTCTCCCTGCCCGATTCGGCCACTGCGCGTCTCCTGTTGGCCTACCTTGTGCTGAACCGCAAACGGATCCACTCTCGCGCCGTATTGGCAGGCATGTTTTGGCCGGAATCCTCCGAATCGCGCGCCCGGCGTGCGCTGAGTCAGGCTATCTGGCACATCCGCCGCCGCTTCCCCGATCTGATCGAAGCCACCAGCGAAACGGTGACTCTGTCGCCGCCGGCACCCATCTGGACAGATGCGGAAACTTTCGAGGGATTGGTCAAACCCCACCTGACAACAAACGTCACATCCGAGACAGCTCACAACGACCTGCGTCGGGCGGTCGAACTCTATCAAGGCGACCTGCTGGAAGGGGTTTACGACGAGTGGGCACTCCTGGAACGCGAACGATTGCATGAACTATACCTGCAAGCCCTGGAACGACTTATCCAACTGGAAAAGGCAGGCGGGAACTACCCGCAGGCGCTGGAACTCACATTACAACTGGTCAGGGTCGATCCGTTGCAGGAATCCACGCATCGGGAAGCCATGCGTCTCTACTATCTGCTCAACCAGCCCGAAGCCGCATTGCGCCAATTCGAGACCTGCTGTCAGGTCTTGCAAGATGAACTCTCCCTGGAGCCGGAACCTGAAACCGTAACCCTGGCACAAGAAATCGCCCGCCAATCTGCGCACGATATCGCACCCTATCTGCCAAAAACCCTCCCGAAAAACCAGGCTGTCAAATTGGAGAGCCAGCACCCCCTCTCCATCGCGCTGACCGGGCGCGATGAACAGCGCACCGACCTGTTGCGTCACGTGGAAGGCATTTTCCAGCAGCGCGGCGGCATCGTCCTGCTCGAGGGCGAAGCCGGCATCGGCAAAACGCGTCTGATCCAGGAAATCGCCCACGACGCGGAATGGCGCAACGCACAGGTACTCTGGGGCCAATGCCGTGAACAGGAAGCCTCCCCGCCCTTTGGGCCGCTGACCACCGCCCTCGACCAGGGGCTGACGCCCCTGCGCACCGGCCAACTGAGCACCATCGTAGAAAAATTGTGGCTGCAAGTCCTCATGCCGCTGCTCCCGCAACTCGCCCGTCACCTGCCAGACCTGGAACCGGCTCCTGCACTAGAACCGGACCAGGAACGAGCGCGCCTGCTCGAAGCCGCCACCAACCTGCTGACGGGCTGGGCCACGATCACGCCGCTGCTCTTGATCGTCGAAGATGTGCACTGGGCAGACGAAGACACGCTAAGCCTCCTCCCGGCCCTGGCGCAGCGCCTGAGCGACCAGCGGGTCTTGGTCGTGGGTACGTACCGGGGCGAAGAAGCCCGCGCCTCGTCTCTGGTTTGGGAACACCTGCAGGCCCTGGATCGAGCCGGACTGCTGCAACGTCTGACGCTGGACAACCTGGACTTGGACGCCACCGGCGAACTGATCCGCCGCTGCCTTGGACTCTCCCAATCCGCGCCGGTCTTCGAAAAACGCATCTACCAGGAAACGAACGGGAATCCGCTCTTTATCCTGGAGACACTGCGCACCCTGCAGGACGAGGGACTGCTGACCCAGAACGAAGATGGGAACTGGCGGACGCCCTGGGACGAGACGACCGCTGATTACGCCGAGCTGCCGCTGCCGCCGCTGGTCGAGCAGGTCATCGCCCGGCGCCTGGGACGGTTATCTCCCCTGTCCCGCCAAGTGCTCAACGCGGCTGTCATCCTGGGGCTCCAATTCGATTTCACGCTGCTGGGCGCGGTCAGCGGCCTGGAGACCAAGGAATTGTTCGCAACGCTGCAAGAGTTGTTGACCCGTCACTTCCTGGAAGAAACGCCGGATGGCTACCGCTTCAGCCACGCCAAGATCCGCCAGGTGGCCCGCGCCGAAATGGACGTGGACATGCTGCGCGAATTGCATCATCGGGCCGCCAACGCCGCTGAAGTCCACACCCCTGACCAAATGGACGTCCTGGCACATCACTACACCCAGGCCCAAATATGGGACAAAGCCATTTACTACCACTACCGCGCCGGCTTGCAGGCCGCCCAAACCTATGCCTACACCACCGCATTGACGCACTACGATCAGGCCATTTCCCTCCTGGAACACACAGACGTTCATGCAGTAACGCACTTCGACTTGCTGGCCGCACGCGAGAAAGCGCTCGATATTCTCGGCGACCGGGCAGCCCAAACAGCGGCGCTGGAAGCCATGCTGTCCCTGGCTCAGCAGGACGATGAGAAAATGTACATTGCCGCCCTGCGTCAAGCCTGGCTGCTGACGAACACCAGCCATTACGATGAAGCCCAGGATACGGCCCGGCAGGCATTATCGTTGAGCAAAAAACGCAAAGACAAGATGGGGCAGGCCGAGGC
The DNA here is from genome assembly GCA_013152325.1 of Chloroflexota bacterium. Lineage (GTDB taxonomy): Bacteria > Chloroflexota > Anaerolineae > Anaerolineales > Villigracilaceae > Desulfolinea. The sequence goes on along the minus strand of JAADGN010000123.1, from coordinate 28,919 downwards.
GCTCAACCTGATAGGGACGGCCCTCACCTGGCAGGGAAAAAACGAAGAAGCCATTCAGCCCTTGCAGGAAGCCATTACGCTGGCGCAGCAAAGCGGAGAGCATCGGGGCGAAGCTCGCTACCGTCGGTTTTTGGCGAGCGCGCTATTGGGGTTCAAAAAATATGACGACGCCAAAGAAGAGTTGGACCTTTCCCTCCAACAGGCTGCCGCCCAAAACGACCTTCTGGAGCAGGCAGAAATTTTCAACCTGCTTGGCATCATACACATGGAGCGCGGCATTTCCGAGGCAGCGCGCGAGGCCTATGAACGCTCCTTGACCCATTGCCGCGCCATTGGCTATCTATATGGCGAGGGCCGCGCCTTGACCAACCTGGGAAACCTGTATTATTTTCAGGGACAAATCAGCAAAACATTGGAACTCTACAGCAAAGCCATCCGTATTTTTGCACAACTGGGGCAGAAACGGGGTGAAGTACAGGTACGCTTGAATCGTGCATCCATCAGCCAGAACGTATTAGGGGACTCACAGCAGATCATAGACGACGCCCAATTCGCCCTGGCATATGCCCGGCAAGTTGGCGATCCGCTCAGCGAAGGGCAATCCCTGACCGTTTTGGCAGAAGCAAGCCGCCGAGGCGGAGATCTGAAAACAGCCCGCCAACACCTAAAAGACGGGATCAAAAAGATGGAAGAGTGCGGCGACCGCTGGCTGCTGGTACAGGAATATGGGGTACTGGCACAACTGGATATCCGTGAACACCTTCCTGACCAGGCGCTCGAACATCTAAGCTATGCCCTGACCACCTGCCAGGAACTGGGCTTGTCCAACTTGGAACCTGCACTCATCGCGCTGCGCGGCCTGGCCCTGCTTCAGAAAGAGCAGTTCGAAGAAGCCCTGCAGGCCACCACGGAAGCCATTGGGCGGCTGAAGCCCGGCGTTGAACAGGCATATCTGATCCCCTATTGGCATACCCAGGTATTGACGGCCTTGGGGCGGTATGACGAAGCCGGCGCAGCCATCCAACAAGCTTATGAACTTCTCCAGGAGATACTGGCAGGCCTTTCGCCCGAACAGCAGCGGACAAGCCTGGAACGCGTCCCGGAGCATCGGGCGATCGTAGAAGCCTGGCAGCGCGGCCAGCCGCGTCAGGTAACAGTCAGCATGCCCAAGGTTGGGGGAGGCGACGAGCAGGTGAACGTCACCTGGACGATTGAATCCCCGGCGGACGCGCACATTCAAGGGAAGGTAGCCCGTCGTCATCATCGTCTGCAGCGCTTGTTGGATGAGGCGCAAACCCAGGGGGGGACGCCTACCCACCAACACCTGGCTGACGCGTTGGGTGTTGGGCTGCGGACCATCGAACGGGACATGGCTGCACTGCAGAAAAAGAAAAAACCGTGACCAAAATCGACAAAAAATGGCGGAACACCCCGCCATTTTTTTGTTTTTATTGCAATAATGTCGAGATAGGCATGTGGCAAACTGATGTCGTAAACATAGACATCAGTTTTTTGCAGAAAAGGAGAAGATCATGAACCGCACTCACACTTTCTTTTTGGGTATCGCACTGCTCGGAGCGCTCTTTCTGGGCGCATGCAATGTGCCCACCGACACTCCCCCCAGTGCCCCGCAAGTTGAAGAGTTAGCTACGCCTGTCGTGAGCGACACCACCCCACCCGAGGTTGTAATGGCCGAAATCCCGGACGTAGCCTATTACAACGTTGGTTCCTGCACCCCGGCCCCAATGGTATGGTCTGCACAAATCACGGACGATAAGCACGAAATTCTGAATGCTGAAGTGCAGTTCCGCTTTTCAGACGAGCAGGGAAACACCATTAGTACAACGTACAACTACTTTTTCCCGCCAGTCAGCAAAGATCGCTATGAACTTTCTTTGTTGAACAGTGACCTTGAAAATGATATTGCGGCTGCTGTGTTGGGGAATGGCGCTGGCATTTTTGAATACAAAGTTGTGGCAACAGATGAGTGGGGGAACAAGCAATACTTCCCCAGCGAAAATGGTTGGGCCCAAATTTCACTCCTGCCCTGCGCGCAAAACGCAGACATGGACCCTGCCGGCGACACAAGCGCGAATAACGGCGCATCCAACACATCGGGGGCCCCGGCAGGCGGAGCGGCTGCCAACAACACTGGCAGCTCCTCTGCTTCCAGCAATTCTGGGTCCAGCGCAGCCAGCAGTTCAGGCTCTGGCAGTTCAGGCTCTGGCGATACCGTCTACTGTCCAAGCTGCGACAATACCGTATACATTGATCCCAACGTCGTGGGAGGCAGCGGCGTGACAAACGTTGGCGACGGGACGATCACGCTTGACCAACCCCAACCCGTGGATCCAATCATCCCGGTCGTGACCGAGTCGCCTGTCGCACCAGACATCTGCGATCAGAACCCGGGGCTTTGCCCGTAACACACCCCCAAAAATATCTCACCAAATATATATGCAGGAGGAGGGTGCACCCTCCTCCTGCATACGACGCCTTATAGCATCCTTCCTGACAAACACGGTACACGAAATGGCGGTTTTGCCGCCCTTTTGTTCGTCATACCACGATAAATCTGAGACACCCCTGTGGCAAACTGGGACAGAAAACACCCGATTTCCGCGTTGGCAAGGAGACATCCGCTTGGACAACAACTCTGCTCACCCCATACGAGAAACATTCGTCCTGCGATTGTGGCGCGACGCGTCTGGCAAAAGAGGCCTGCGCGGGCAGATCCAACATGTACACAGCAAGCAGACAACCGCCATTCGGGACTTGGCCAACCTTCTTGAGTACCTCGAACGCTATTTCAAGGAAGAGGCTCCCTCCCAAACAGGTGATGAAACGCCTGGTAAAAGCGGGTTGAAATGAGTGCACAAAATACATCCCGAATAAACCCGCACTACAAAACATGCACCGCACGTCTCACCCAAGAGTTCGACCCGGAGAGCAACTATCTGGCTCTGGACACCACGGTGGATACAGCCTGTTTTGTGACCGACACAGGCAAAGTGGGATATTTTCAGGTCGCAGCCCCAGGCCCCGCCAAGTACATCGGCATGGAATCTGTGAACGTTACTTACACGATCTGGAATGCCTCGCTACCATAAAAGAAGGCAAAATCTTGATTGTATTTGTCACCCCAACTGCACGGAAAATGGCGGAGTGGGGTCTCCTGGCAAAAATTTTTCGAGATATTTCCAAGATACCCTTATGCTACAGTGACACCACTATATCCTGGCATGGTTCCAGCTTGTTCATTTAGTACCACCACAAGAAATTCTACTAGGCGTTCGATTTGTCATGTTTCATATCAACTTGTTTGTACAAGGAGACAATATTGTGTATAGAAAAAAAAGCATACTATTGCTAACTGCGGCCTTTTTTGTTATCAGCGCCTGTAACTTTTCATCATTTGGCGGTATCAATCTCGAAGCTCCGCCAACGGCAAACGCAGGAGGGCAATCCCCGACAACTTCCCAACCAGCAGTGACCGCGCCGACAATCCAGCCGCCTGGCGGCCGCCCCGCAGTGACGCTACCGTCAAGCGCATCCAATGGCCCGACCTTGACCCCACCGCCGAACGCGGCGCCATCCGGGTCGTCCGCCAGCGACAAAACCGAGCCTACCCTGTCAAACATCAATACTTCGACCACAGAGGCTTATTACCACGATAATGGATGTGGGCCAACCACGGTGACCATTTCGGCAGACGCTACCGATGATTCGGGGCAAGTGTCGCAAGTGTGGGTCGATTATCAATATATCAGTATGTCATCTGGCGTCGGCGGCAATCAATGGTTCCGCGTAAATCTCCAGGATTATGGAAATAATTATTACGAGGGAAGTATCGATCTGACTCAAGACGCAGATGGCGAATTGCAGGGCAATGATGGCACTTTGCAATATCAGGTTTATGCGATGGATGCCGCCGGCAATACCCGTGTGGTGCCGGATGGCTTCATTTATGGGGTTACTGCATTGCCGTGTTTTCCGCAAGCGCAACCTCCGGGCGGCGGGAGCTCCAACGCATTGTCCATTAGCAATGTTGTGGCGACCCCTAGCGACGTAGTCTATTACGGCAATTGCACCACCGAAAACACGAATCTCAATATCCAGGCAACGATCGATCCGTTATCTGAAATCGCTTCGGCTACGATTTACTACGCTTATGCCAGTAACGGAACATTTGGGAATTATTCCACGGCGATGTTCCAGTTGGGGATTGGCGATTATGCTGGCGACATCAATGTTGGCGGGGAAGCAGAATACGCCATGAGCATGTTGGGCACGGATTCGGGGACGGTTGACGCTTATATCCACGTTGAAGGCTTTAATGGAGATACTGTAGACAGCAATTTGATTTCGGTAGCGGTGCTTCCCTGCGGCGGGACGGTTGGACAGCCTCCGCAACCGCCGGCATCGTCCATTGCCAAAGGGAACGGCACGCTGTATAACAATTTTAGTCTGGACCTGGGCGACGGAGATGGCGACGATGTGATCTTCAGCCAAACCAGCAGCGACGGATCTCAGTTGTTGAGCGTCTGGGGTACAGAGCTAAAGGTGGATTTACAGGCAGATATTGAAGCCTGCAAAACGTCTATTGATACTGGGAACACCTTTGGCGCTGTGAGTATTAATCCGCAAGATATCGTTTGTTACAAAACGGGCAGCGGCAATTATGGGTATCTGGTTATCAATGGCTTTTTCCTCGACCTGAACGATCCCAGCCAGTCTTATGTAGACATTTCTTATGAGACAGAAGTAATGCCCTAATGCCATTTTGCGAGGCGGCGCGTATCTGCCCACTGCCTCGCATTTGAAACAACTATCGAAAGTGAGTGAAAAGATGAAGAAACGAAGAATATTGCTCAGCGCGGGTCTCTTTTTTCTGCTTGGACTATCAGCTTGCAGTCTGCCAGGGGTAGGGAGCAATGCGTCTTTCGATACCACCCCGCCTGTCATCCGAAATTTGACGGCGTCCGAGCAAAATGTTTTCTACAATGACAGCAGTTGCGGACCGACCCGTCTGGCGATTTCGATGGACGTCAGCGACGATTCCGGTTCAATCTCAGCCGTAGGCCTGCAATATCGCTATCGCGCTGATGACAACTTTGGCGCTTCGCTTGCCTGGCGGAACGTCAGCTTGCCCCATGTCGGAAATGGGCATTTTGCCGGGGAGTTGGACGTAGCCGCCGAAGCGGGAGCAGTTTTGGGACACGTCAGCGGCGCGCTTGAGTATCAGGTTTACGCGGTTGACGGGGCAGGTAATATCCAGACCATGCCGGCGACGACTGCGGAGTCGCTCTCTGTCCAGTATTGCAATGCGGGCATTGCGAGCAAACCGGCGAACACGAATAGCGCGCCTGTCGCGCCGCCGCAGCCCAGTTCTCCTAACACGAGCAGCAATGGAGGGGCATCTGCTCAATCGTCATCTGGAGCAGGCTCATCTGGCGGCAGCAACAATGGTTCCCCATCGAACGGGAATAACAGTAATTCGTCGGGGAACAACAACAGTAGTCCTTCGAATGGAAATAATAATGGCAACTCATCCGGCAATAATAACGGAGGTTCATCCGGATTACCGCCCGCTATGACTCTGCCAGATATTCGTTACTTTACTGGCCCTGCCAGTGTCAATGCCGGGGAACTGATTCTTCTGGAATGGGACGTTCGGGACGCCTGTAAAGTTTTCCTCGACGGAAACGAAGTCAATTCCTCTGATTCTTATCTGTATACGGCGCCTCTCTACGATACTGTTGACACTCATTACTTGGTTGCGTGGGGGTCAACCTGCGATGCCAGTACTGAGACAACAGCACAGGTTGATGTCCAAATTTGGGCATCGGGCGGCATTTTCAACCCCGGCGGGGGGAGCAATAACCCGCCCCCCACGACTGTTACGCCAGTCATACAATTCTTCACCGGCCCGAGTGACCCAGTTGCCCCAGGCGACAGCTACACCCTGCAATGGGAAGTCAGCGATGCAGCCTGTGGAGTTTTCCTGGAGGGCGTTCAGGTAAATCCTTCTGGCACTAAGGTTTATGTTGCTCCCGCAGCAACAGCGCCCGATACGTGGACGCATAATCTGGACGCCAAAGGAGAACCTTGCAGCAATCCCACTGTTGTGAATAAAAAATTTATAGTGGATATTGTACCGCCGTCCCAGATAGTCTCCGGATTTGTTTCTCTCTACGACCAACAAAGCGCTGATTTAGGCGATGGCGGTGGCGATGATGTCAGCCTTGACCTGAGTTCGGGCGACTATCTTGTTGGCACGGGGGGCACACTGTTGGCTGTGGATCTGGGCGGGACTTCCGATTGCAAAGCGGTTATTAATGCTTCTAGTACAGCCAGGGTGACTTTAACTACAAATATTAAGGTTTGCTATAAAACGGGCAACGGCAATTATGGCGACCTGTACATTTACTACGACTCCCGCGATGATGCCAAAAGTGATTGGTGGATCGAATTTGCTTACGACACCGAAATCACACCCTAAAAATGCCATCCAAAGGCGCATCAGTTTCTTTTTCATACGTCAGGGAACGTGAACGGGGAGCAGCCGGTTGCAATGCTGGTGCAGCTGCGGATGGAGGTGGCGATGGACAATGGGCCTGCTGGTTGGGAGGCAGGCCAATATCCCAACGGTGGTTGCCCGTCCTGTTACCGACACTAGTTGTGACATGGCACTTTCTCTGATGGGTAACTGATCACGCCGCAACATAGCGGTCTGTTTAGCGGCTACGGCAGCCCGACGCCGCCCTCCCGCATTGAATGCAAGGCATCGTGTTGAGTGGCGATCCCCTTGGTTTGACGACCGGTCTATACCTGTGCTTTAAGACCAACAAGGGAACTTATGGTTTCTTTGTAATGCATAGTGGCCCTGAGAACGGAGTCAATATTACCGTGTTTGATGCTTATTTGTTTCCCTAGCAAGAAAGATTCAAAAAGGAGAATGAAATGAAACTAAAATGGACGCTCAGCACGCTGGTCACCTTGACTCTGGTTATGTTAACCGGTTGTAATATGCCATCAAGTACACCACATCCTGCCGTGCAAACAGCACAGGCTAGGGATGCTACACAAGCTGCTTATCAGTCACCGCAACAGCAAGCCGCTTCGTCTGGCGGAAATGCCCAGACACAGCCACAAAACAGCACTGGCAATATTATCATTTCAGACGTCCAACTATCCACATCTACATATTACTTTGATTACGGAGAAAATGATTGTGGTCCAATGGATGTGACCGTATCTGTCAAGGTGACCAGCAGCGCTAACGTGAATCATGTGGGCGTTCAGAGATTGTTTATTAGCTCCCCCCCTAGAGGCGGTGGTATTGCAGACGAAATGTCTCCTGTTGGCAATGACAGATTCGCTTACACCATTCGCTCGGATGAATTAACTTATCCCGATGATAGGGCGTACAGCCTAGATCTTGTTTTTTACGCATCGGACACTGCCGGAAATGAAGTCGCAACAGGAGCATGGGGAGACGGCGTTGGAGATGGGCACCTTTGGCCACTTAATCCTGTCAATGTTCAAATTCCAAAACTGAATCTTCTCCCCTGCTATGCTCAAGTGTCCGAGACACAAGCGCCACAAGTAAATGGATACCCTACGTTTACGTCCACACCTTACCTGGCGTTGCCGACCAATCCTTCAACATCTACGGCGGTTCCATACACTGTTGTCTCAGGCTATGCAGAGCTTCGGCATCAGGAAACCATCGATTTGGATTTCGATGGCAGCGGAGATGAGATGGCCTATTTGGCTGACTCTCCTGAAAATCCTATTCGAGGACATGCCATTGGGCAGTACGTAGGCAGTGGCAGTGGTGTGGCCTTTGCACCAGTCTCATCCGTCCCGACGTATGAAACTTGCAAATCAGTAATGAGTTGGAATCCTGGGATCATGATCAATGTTGGCAACATTTTCTGCTATAAAACATGGCAAAATACCTATGGATATTTAATCATCGACAAGATCGAGCAGACCGGCGACACCGAAATCCCTGTATGGGTAATGGGCTTTTCCTATACAGCCTGGATCGAATAAGAACAAGGAGAAAAAATGAACTACAAAAAAGCATTTACTTTATTTATGTTTGTTCTGTTGATATTTGCGATGCAAGCTTGTGCTCCGGCTCCGTCAACCCCAGTTGGGATTACTGTGCCGACACCTGCTGTGGTTGATGCAGGCAGTGCACCTCCGCAATCTCCAACGGCACAGCCTGTCACCGTACAGACGAAAATGTCGGCTACCTTTGACGCTGCCAATAGCGGATCACTTTGTCCCAACAGATCACCAGAATCGGACCTGGGTAATTCACCATCCGTCGTTGGTGAAGGCAATGACACCTATACGTGTGAAGGGTTTTGGACATTCACTCTTTCCCAGCTTCCCCAAAACGCACAGGTCACTTTAGCAACATTCTCACCAGGCCCCTGTACAGTTAACGGAGCCCCATTCTCCTACGGTGATCTGATTTTTGAGTACCCTGAAATCGGCACACTGGATATCGGTGATTATGGTCAGGGTGGCACGGCGTGGGATATTTTTAAAGAGTGTCCTGCCAGTGTTAATATGACCTCCTATGTACAATCACGCGTCAACGCAGGTGAAACTTCGGTGCAAATTCGTGCGTACTTTGAATCCGGGTACTATGGCAATGGGATTGACGACTATATTTCTTTCCAAACGGTGAGTGCTCCCACGTTGGTAGTTGAATATAATTACACGCAGTAAGCCGACCGTACCATGAATTCTTGGCTCTTCCTGGACTCGCTGTGTTGAGTTTGTTCTACTCTCTTTTTCGATGATGAAGAGTTAAATGTTGCTTTGCTTATTACGGCGATACCGAAATCTCCGTATGGGTGATGGGTTTTTCCTACACAGCCTGGATTGAATAAAAAAGGAGAAAAAATGAACTACAAAAAATGTTTTGGCTTTGTTTTACTACTTGTTGTCATGCTGGGGCTGGCGGCTTGTGATCCGCCAGCTCCTGGGAGAGCACCGGTGGACGACAGCAATCTGACGCCGAGCCGTTCCGGTACGGAGATCGAAATTGTCACCGGCACGCCGGATACACAGGGCAAGAATGCAATTTCGGGGTATGCCGAACTGCGTGAAGGCGAAACCATTGATATGGACTTCAATGGCAGCGGAGATGAAATGGGGTATACAACATCTGACAGCAATGGTCAGCGCGCTCACGGTCTGGGGCAGTATGTGGGTGATGGCGGCGGTATTGGGCTTGCCCCCGTTTCTTCCATACCATCGTATGCAACCTGCAAGTCCACATCAAGCTGGTATCCCGCTCATTCGTTTGATCTCGGCGACATTTTCTGCTTCGAGACCTGGGACAACACCTACGGCTACATTCAGATTGTTAAGCTCAAGGTCGAACAAAACGGCGATTCCGGAACGCCAGTCTGGACTGTGGGTTTCAATTACCTCGTCTGGATACCATAAGAAAAAGGAATATGGCGTGAACCACAAAAAATATAGGCTTTGTGTTACTGCTTGTCATGGGGCTGGCAGCTTGCCAGCCCCAGCAACCACCCTGCCAGACATCACCGTGCCAACGCCAGACCAATACCACGCCGTACCATCATCAGACGCCAAATTGGCTTGTTAAGGAAAGGAGAAAAAAATGAACTACAAAAAAGCATTTACTTTGTTTACGGTTGTTCTGTTGGCATTCATGATACAGGCCTGTGCTCCCTCAACCCCCGCAGGGATCACCGTGCCAACCCCAGCCGAAAATAATGCGCCCGTCCAGCCGCCGACCGCCCAGCCGCCAACCGTCGAGCCGGTCACCGTCGTCGCCGCGACAACTGCGGTTTTCGATGCGGGGAATAGCGGTTCTCTTTGCCCAAAGCGTTCGCCCGAGTTGGCGTTGGGCAGCGCGCCACCCATCATTGGCGAGATTGGCGACGAATATCGCTGTGAAGGATACTGGACGTTCATTATCCCCGAACTTCCATCCAAGTCAAAAATTCTCTCGGCCACGTTTTCTCCGGGAGCTTGCACTATGGTTGGAAACCCATTTGCGTATGGGCCTCTTTATTTTGAGTACGCGGCGGTAGGGGAAATAGACGTTACAGATTATGGGCGCGGGGATGGAAGCTACCAAAGCGAGTATGCGGAGTGCCCGGCCAGCATAGATGTCACTGCGTATGTCCGAACGGGCTTGCGGAGCGGCTCGCTACAGATATTTGCCGCCTTTTATGCCAGTGATTACGGAAATGGAACCGGGGATTATATTTCCTACCAGGCAAATATGCCGACGCTGACCATCGAGTACAGTTACACCCAATAGGCTGAGTCGTCGAACGCATGCAGAAAACCTTGACGCTTTAGGCACATTTCGATGCATGTCTTCTGCGCGTTGTCCAGGTCACAGCCATGACAACGAACAAAGTTACCCTCTCCCACATTGCCGGCGACAGCAAACAAAGTGCGTCAGCGGCCAAAAAAATAAGGCGGCGCTCGAGCGCCGCCTTATTTTTTCTCCGTCCGCTTGGCCTCCTGCCAGAGGGCTTCCATTTCATCCAGCGTCAGGTCGGAGAGATGCCGTCCCTGCCGGCGCGCGCTTTGCTCGATGTGTGCAAAACGCTTTTTGAAGCGCGCATTCGTCCCGCGCAGCGCGGACTCGGCATCCACGCCTTTCCAGCGGGCCAGGTTGACCAGTGCAAAGAACAGATCGCCCAGTTCGGCGGCCAGTTCCTCGCCGTTTTCGGCCTGGCGCACTTCCTCGATTTCCTCCGCGATCTTGTCCAACACACCTTCGATCTCCGGCCAGTCAAAGCCGACGCGGGCGGCGCGATCCTGGTATTCTTGCGACTGGTTCAAGGCCGGGAAAGACAGCGGCACGCCGTCCAACAGCCCCTTCTCGGTCTCGCCGTTGGCGTCACGTTCGGCTTCCTTGAGCTGCTCCCAGTTTTGCAAGACCTCCCCCACGCCATCCACATGCACCGTCCCGAAGACGTGCGGATGGCGGCGCACGATCTTATCGTGGATGCCCTTGATCACATCACTCATCGCGAAGTTTCCGCTCTCGCTTGCAATTTGCGCGTTCAGGACAATTTGCAGCAGCAGGTCGCCAAACTCCTCGGCCATCGCCTGCGAATCGTCCGCGTCCATGGCAGACAACGCCTCGTAGGCCTCTTCCAGCAGGTGCGGACGCAGCGTTTGGTGCGTCTGCTTGCGATCCCAGGGACAGCCATCCGGGGCGCGCAGGTGGGCAACGATCTCCTGAAAGGCTTCGAAGGAGGCGCCCTCCTCGAGCGGCGGGAGGTAAAGCGCGACCGGGGCAGGCATCTGCCCGTTTTGGCCGAGCAGGCCCACGTCGGCGTCCGTTACCGTCCCGTCAGCATGCACGACGCGCATCGGATGTCCATCCGGATAAACCGCCGCCAACGCACGCTTAACGCCAGGAAAAACCTGTGCATCAACCCCCACGATCAGGGCAGGCATATCCGGCGGAAAAGGCGGCACGTGCGCGTCGCGCAGGGCGTCTGCGTCAAGTAAGGTCAAACTGGAAAAGGTTTCCAATCCCAGGGCGGAAAAGACTGATTCGAGTTGCGTGATACCGGACACAACAGGCTCCTAAGTTAAACGTAAAACGTAATGCGTGACAGGAGAACACCCTCGCACGCATTACGCATTTACGTCCTTGTATTTTCAGGTGTTTAGCGCTTGGTGTAGGTCGGGGCCTTGCGAGCGCGCTTGAGGCCTGGTTTCTTGCGTTCCTTGACGCGCGGGTCACGGGTCAGGAAACCGCCCTTGCGCATGATCGGGCTCCAATCCGGGTTGAGTTTGACCAACGCACGCGCCAGCCCAAGTATCACCGAGTCGGTCTGACCGGTCACGCCGCCGCCCTTGACGAGAACCGTCACGTCGTACTGCGAGCGTTCCTGTCCGGCTGCAACGAAGGGAGCCAAAATAGCCTCCTGGTCGCCAAAACGGGTGAAATAGGCCTCGAGCTCTTTCTCGTTGACAATAAATCTGCCGGAGCCGCTCATCAAGCGCACGCGCGCGGTGCTCTCTTTGCGGCGGCCAATTCCTTCATAATATTGAACAGACATAAATACCCTTCCTGTTTCTTCTACTTCAGGGGTTCAGGATTCTGCGCCGTGTGGGGATGCTCCGCACCGGCATAGATTCTAAGTCGCTTGAGCAGGTGTCGTCCCATGCGATTGTGAGGCAACATGCCCCAAACCGCAGAACGGATGGCACGATCTGGATGTTTGGCAAGTTGATCGCGCAGCGAAATGGACTTCAAGCCGCCGGGATAGCCAGAATGACGATAATATATCTTGGTATCCAGCTTCGTTTGGCTCTTGGTGCCGGTCACCTGCACGCCGCCAGCGTTCAGCACGATGACGTAATCGCCCATCTCCACGCCAGGCGTAAAGGTCGGCTTGTGCTTGCCCAACAGGACGGTCGCGATCCTGGTCGCCAGGCGGCCCAGATTCTCACCGTTGGCATCCACCACAAACCACTTGTGCTGGATCTCATCTTTTTTGGGATAGTACGTTTTATACACTGTCGTCTCTCCACATACAGATTACAGACATTTTTTCTTATTTCTGACCAGGTTGCCGCGTCCCGTCAAAATGACGGATACGTGACCTCGACGAGCGTCAGCCCGTTTGGCGGAGCGATTCCGCTCGGGACCTCGGCCTGCCGCGCCAACGCATCAGCAATGGTCCCCGCCGGAAACTTTCCCTGCGCAACGGCCACTTGAACGTATACCAGCCGCCGCACCATGTGATACAGAAAAGCGTTGGCCTGTATCTCGAACGACCACTCGTCTCCCTGCCGCTGCCAGCCCGCCTGCATGACCAGTCGTTCCGTGCTGCCTTCGGGCCGGGGCGGGGAACCGAAAGCGGCGAAATCATGCGAGCCAAGCCAAATCTGCGCCAGGCTGACGAGCACCTCCCCGTCCACTGCAGGCCAGACCCGCCAGGCGTAACGCTCCCGCAGCGGATCGCGGCTGTTCCGGCAGAAGAGCCGGTAACGATAGCGGCGGGACGCTGCGTCGAAACGCGGATGGAATTCCGCGGGGGCAACTTGCACCCGGCGCACGGCCATGTCGGCGGGCAGATTGGCATTGAGCGCACGGCCCAATTCCTCAGGCGTATGTGCCCAGTCAAGATCAAACGCTGCGACCTGACCGGCGGCGTGAACGCCTGCGTCCGTCCGCCCAGCCATCATCGCTGAGCGCCCGGGCCATCCCAATTTTTGCAAGGCTTTTTCAAATTCGCCCTGCACTGTTCGGGATTTTGCCTGCCGCTGGCTCCCTGCAAAATCGGTGCCGTCGTAGGCAAGGATAACCTGGTAACGTGCCATGTGCCAGAGATCAGTAGTCAGTGAGCAGTAACCAGCAACTGATTACTGACAACTGACCACCGATAACTGCGAGCTACTCTTCCACCAATTCGAGCAGTACCATCTCGGCGCCGTCGCCCATGCGCGGACCGAGTTTCAACATGCGGGTGTATCCGCCGTTGCGATTGACAAAGCGGGGGGCAATGTCATCGAACAACTTGGGGAGCACCTTGTTGTCGCCAAGGCGGGCCGCCACCAAACGGCGGGCATGCACCTTCTGGGCATCCTCGGCCTCGACGCTGTTGCGTGCGATCGTGATCAGACGCTCGGCCTCGCTGCGAATGGACGCCGCCTTGGCACGGGTGGTCTTGATCCGCTCATGAGTGAAAAATTGCTTAATCAAGTTGCGGCGCAGCGCAATGCGAGCGCCTTTCGTGCGATTTAGTTTGTATCCTGCTACCCGATGTCGCATCTTAATTACTCCGCGTTTTCTTCCGTTTCGTCTTTCATGTAGCCCTTCTCGCGCATCTTCTGACGCAGTTCATCCAGGCTCTTTTCGCCAAAGTTGCGGATGGACATGATGGCCTGGTCGCCCTTTTCCAGCAAATCCAGGACATCGCCAACCGTGGTGATCCCGGTGCGCTTCAACGAGTTGAAGACGCGCACAGAAAGATCGAGGGCTTCCACTGGCGTCTCAGCCACCTCGCTGGTCACATGGCTGCCGGAGACTTCCTCTTCGATGACGGCTGCCAAAGTCTCCTCGCTGACGCCCGCAATATAACGCAAGTGGTCAATCAGGATCTTCGCAGACATGCTCAAAGCATTTTCCGGCGAAAATGTGCCATCTGTCCAAATTTCGAGGATCAGCTTGTCATAATTCGTGCTCTGGCCGACGCGCGCCGAAGCCACTTCCCAGTTGACGCGCTTGACCGGGCTGAAGATGGCATCCACCGGCAATTCGCCGATCGGCATGTGTCCACTGCGCTCATTGGACGGCAAATAGCCTCGTCCACGTTCCACCGTAAATTCAATGTCCAGTTTGGTCTTGCTTTTATCCACGGTGAAGAGATAGAGATCGGGATTGACAATCTCCACCTCGGGCGGAGTGATGATATCCGCAGCCGTCACAACACCCTCGCCTCGCACTTCCAGGTGCATGCGGGTACTGTCCACGCCATCCAGTTTCATGCGCAATTGCTTGACCTGCAACATAATCTGGATGACGTCTTCGCGTACGCCTGGAATGTCAGTGAACTCATGCAAGACATCCGCAACACGCATGGATGTTACTGCCACGCCATCCAACGAGGACAGAAGCGCACGTCGCATTGAATTGCCAATCGTGGCTCCATAGCCGCGCTCCAGCGGGCCGATAATAAACTTGCCATAATTTCGAGCTTCAGCTTCTCGCTCGATCTTCGGCATAACCATGTTCGTAATACCCGTCACGGTTCACCTCTCCCTGTCTAAACAGAACAGACACTGACCGGCCCTGTCAAGCGCCGATCAAGCCACCGCTCCACACTACCGTGAGTAGTACTCGACGATGAGCTGCTCGTTCAAGCTGCCGTCAATCTCAACTCGCTCTGGCAAACGCTCGACTTCACCCGAAAGCGCTTTCGCATCTCGCGCCAGCCAAGCCGGCGCGTTCCGGGATTCCACAGCTTTCTCCAACTCTTTGAAAAAGGTCAGTTTTTGAGAACCTTCTCGCACGGCAATTTCGTCTCCAGCCTTCAACAGCATGGAGGGAATATCCGTGCGGCGACCATTGACAGTAAAATGACCATGGGTCACCATCAAGCGCGCCTGTGCACGGCTGGATGCGAAACCCAGGCGGTAGACAACATTGTCCAGCCGGGTTTCGAGGATTTGCAACAGATTCAAACCAGTCAGACCACGGCGCTGAAGCGCAACCTCGTAATAGCGGCGAAACTGGCGCTCCATCACACCGTACACACGACGGGCACGCTGCTTGGCGCGCAACTGGCGGCCGTAGTCGGACTCGCGTCGGGAGCGCTGACGGCTCATGCTGCGTCCATGCTGACCGGGCGCGTAGTCCCGCTTGTCAAATGAGCATTTGGGGGAGAAACAACGCTCTCCCTTCAGGAATAGTTTTTCACCTTCACGCCGGCACAATTTACAAACCGGCCCAATATATTTCGCCATACTATTCTTTCCTCACACTAATTACACACGTCGTTTCTTTGGAGGCCGGCAGCCATTGTGGGGCACCGGTGTGACATCTGCAATAGAGCGCACTTTCACACCCAGCGCCTGAATGGCGCGGATGGCATTTTCACGCCCCGGGCCAGGACCTTTGACAAAAATGTCAACTTCCTGGATGCCCAGCGACTGGGCGGCCTTGATAGCCTGCTCAGCAGCCAAGCGAGCAGCGAACGGCGTGCTCTTGCGAGAGCCTTTGAAGCCCGCAGAACCCGCGCTGCCCCAGGCAACCGTGTTGCCCTGCATGTCAGTCACAGTGATAATCGTATTATTAAAGGACGCAAAGATATGCACCTGTCCGGAAGACAGCGTGCGCTTGGCTTTCTTTGCGCCGCCACGACGCGTTGAACGTACACTTTGAGCCATAGTTCCTCGCTACAATATCTTTTTCAAATTTATTTCTTGCCGCCGCGGCGACGACCACGTCCGGCCACGGTCTTCTTCGGCCCCTTACGGGTGCGCGCGTTGGTACGCGTGCGCTGTCCATGCACCGGCAAATTGCGACGATGACGCAGACCACGGTAGCAACCAATCTCGATCAGCCGCTTGATATTCATCTGCATCTCGCGGCGCAGATCGCCTTCGAGTTTGTAGTTCTTGCTGATGAATTCACGCAACGCAGACACATCTGCATCAGTCAGATCCTTGATGCGCTGGTCTGGATTGACATTCGTCGCTGCCAGAATCTGCTTGGCACGCGTGCGCCCGATCCCATAGATGTAGGTCAGGCCAATTTCAACCCGCTTATTGCGGGGAAGATCAACACCTTCAATTCTCGCCATAAGTCACACTACCCCTGTCGTTGTTTATGTTTTGGATTTTCGCAGATCACGTACAACCTGCCTTTGCGCCGAACAATCTTGCATTTCGCACAGCGCTTGCGAATAGATGGTGACACCTTCATGACAAATCTCCTACTCTAGCGGCTGACTGTCGGTGCAGCCAAAGTCTGGATTATACTCGTTCATTTACTTTCCGTCTAGTGCCCGACAAAATGACGGTTTCTCGCGTCCTGGTCAAAGGACAGTCAGGATAAGGGGTTCTCCTTCGGTAACAGCGACTGAGTGTTCAAAATGCGCCGTCAATGACCCGTCCGCAGAGACTACCGTCCACCGATCGGCCAAAACTCGCGTCTTGGGCGTTCCGATCAGCACCATCGGCTCTAGTGCGATGGTCATACCCGGGCGGAGCAGCAGGCCGCGTCCAGGGGTGCCATAGTTGGGCACCTGGGGACCTTCATGCATTTGCCGCCCGACGCCATGGCCTGTGTACTCACGCGTCACGTGGTAGCCATGACTCTCAACATATTGCTGTATCGCTGCCGAGACATCACCGGTGCGCTTCCCGGCTTGCATTTTGTCAATGCCAGCCCATAAGGCGCCTTCGGTGACTTCAAGCAGTTTCCTCGCTTTGGGAGAAATCTTGCCTACCCCGGCAGAGAATGCCGAGTCTCCCACGAAACCTTCAAAAAGCGTGCCGCAATCCACCGAAACGATATCACCGGCTTTGAGCTTGCGTTTCTTGGACGGTATGCCATGCACCAACTCGTCGTTGATGCTGACCGTAATCGTAGCCGGGTATGGATATGGGCCAGGATAGCCTTTGAAGGGCGATACAGCGTTGTGTTTCCGCAGCACTTCCTCGGCAGCCGCGTCGAGGTCGGCTGTGGTCACACCAGGTTGTAAAAGTTCTTTGACCGCCTCCAACGCCATTGCGTTGATGCGGCCCGCCTCGCGCATGGCATCTAACTCTGCGGGGCTTTTGATATGTACTTGACGTGCCCAGTCCATTATTGTCTCAGCGCAGCCAGCAGGTCTTGTGTAACCTGCTCAATGGACTGCGTGCCATCAACTTCTACCAGTTTGCCCTGTTCACGATAATACGAGATCAGGGGCGCGGTCTGCTTCAAATAGACCTGGATGCGGTGTTTCACCGTCTCGGCTTTGTCATCGTCGCGCTGATACAGTTCCGAGCCATCAATGTCGCACACGCCCGCTTTTTGGGGCGGATTGTACAACTCGTGGAACACGTGTCCCTGCGCGCAGCAGGTCCAGCGTCGGCTCAAGCGTTCGACCAGCATCTCCTCCGGTGCGGTGATGTAGGGCACAACCTTCACGTCATCGCCGAATTCGGCCAGTATCTTCCGGAGGGCATCCGCCTGCGCCGGGGTGCGAGGGAAACCGTCCAAAATGGCGCCCATTTCACAGTCCGGGCGAGCGATCCGCGCTTTGACCATGGCAATGGTCATGTCATCGGGCACAAGTTCGCCTTTGTTTATGTAACTCTGGGCCAGCCGTCCCAACTCGGTTTGATTTTTAATGTTCTCGCGGAATAGGTCTCCCGATGAGACGTGCACCAGTCCGGTCTGCTTTGCCAGGACTTTGGCCTGAGTGCCTTTTCCAACGCCTGGAGGGCCGAGCAAAACGATGTAAGTCGCCATGTTTGTTTTTCCCTAGCGGACAAGCAGCGAATCCTGATAGCCGTGCAATTTCAATTCGGCGTCAATGGTCTGGAACGTATCCCTCACCACGCCAACCACAATCAGCAATCCTGCCGATGAGACCAGGAACAAGCCAACGTTACGGGAACCCAGCGGCATAATGAACTGCAGCAGGAAGGGCATGATCGCCACCAGGCCCAGGAACAACGCGCCCGGCAGGGTGATGCGCCGCTGCACTTTCGTCAGATAGCGCTGGGTCGGAGCGCCGCGGTTGACGCCCGGAATTTGAGCGCCCATGCGTTTCAGGTTATCGCCGTAATTTTGCTGGGCGAACAAGACGTCCGTGTAGAAGAAGGTGAAAATCACCACCATTGCAAAGTACAGCAGCCAATACACCCAACCGCTCCCATTGAAGGTTTGCTGCATACTGGCAGCGAAGTTCGCGATCCATTCCGTCTCAGAGCCGATGAAATAACTGGAAACAATCGCCGGGAACTGCAAGATGGCGCTGGCAAAGATCAACGGGATCATACCCGCCATGTTCACCATCAGCGGCAGCGTACCCTTGACCGGCATGGACATCCGGTTCCCCATGCGGCGACCCGGGTACATGACCGGCACATTGCGGCGGCCCTGCTGGACAAACACGATCGCGAAGATCGTCAGCACCAAAATAATGACCGTGAACGTCAGGAGGAACCAGCGATTCTGCTGGTCGCTCATCAAACGAGCCAGGTTGCTCGGTACGCGCGCCACGATACCTGCAAAAATGATCAGCGAGAGACCCTGGTTGCGAATGCCATATTCAGAGATCAATTCACCCAGCCAGATAGCGAACATCGTCCCCCCGGTCATGACCAGCAACACCGTGATGGAGGATAAGAGAAGGTCGCCGCTGAACCCGAATGGGAGAATGGCTGGCAACCCCAGTTGTACGGCATAGGAGTTGAAGATGTTCACCTGACCGATAGCCGATAGTGCAGCCATCGGCACGGCCAAGATGTACGTCCACTTTTCCATCCACTTCTGGCCTTCACGGGGGTCTTCTTCCATGCGGTGCTGCAAGGCCGGGATGATCGGCACCAAAAGCTGCAAAATGATCTGCGCCGTAATATATGGATAAACACCCATCGACAACAGCGAAAATTGCGATACCGTACCACCCGACAGGAGGTCGAGGAAGTCAAAGAAGGTCCCGTTGGCACCCAGGTTGGCCCGGAACTGAGCCAGCGCGCTGGCGTCCACGCCAGGGACCGGCACGTTAGCAGCCACTCGATACAGGGCCAGAAGCCCCAGCGTGATCAGCAACTTGCGCCGGATATCCATGGACTTCCACAGATAGCGCCACCCAGAAAATGTCGATTTCATAAAGGTCTCCTTGTCATGAGACAGGTTAACCGATCAATTCCACACTACCGCCGGCGGCTTCGATCTTCGCTTTTGCGCCGCGGCTAACACGGTGCACGCGCACCTTGAGAGCGGCTTTCAACTCACCGCGCCCCAGCACAACAACCGGATTACGCGGGTCGCGCAGTAAACGGGCTGTTTGCAGGGTTTCGGGAGTCACCTCAGCGTTTGCCTTGAACGCTTCGGCCAATTGGTCCAGGTTGACTTCATTGTACTTTACCCGGTTGATCGGCGTGAAGCCTTCACCACGCATGAAGGGCAGGCGACGAAAGAACGGCAGGTTGCCGCCCTGGCGATACAGCTTGCCGCCGCTGCCAGAACGTGCGCCCTGGCCTTTGGTTCCGCGGCCAGCGGTCTTGCCCTGACCAGCGGCGATGCCGCGGCCAACGCGTTTGCGATTCTTTTTTGAGCCTGGATTGGGCACAAGGTCATGTAATTTCATCGTCCGTTCCTATTTTTCAATCCTACTCTTCAACAACTCGAATCAGATGGCTCACCTTCGTCAACATGCCGCGCAAGGCGGGCGAATCGACGTGTTCCACCGTATGATTCATGCGACGCAGCCCCAATGCGCGAACGGTAGCCTTTTGGCGTTTGGTGTAGCCGATCGGGCTTTTGACCAGCGTCACACGCAAGGTTTTGCCAGCAGCTTTCTTCTTAGCCATGTTGCTTCCTCCGTTCCCAGAACGGCAACAACTCTTTAAGGGGCTTGCCGCGTCGGGCAGCCTCTTCCGCCGGGGATTTCAATTGCGCCAACGCGTCGAAAGTCGCTTTCACCACGTTCAAGACATTGTTGCTGCCCATCGATTTGGTCAGGATGTCCTTCACACCGGCAGACTCCAGCACCGCGCGCACACCGCCAGCAGCGATAACGCCCGTGCCGGGGGAAGCGGGCTTCAACAAAACTCGTGCGCCGCTCACCCGTCCCAGCGTTTGATGCGGAATGGTCGTGCCAGCCAGGTTGACGAAATGCAGATCGCGGCGCGCCCGTTCAGAGGCCTTGCGCATGGCATCCGGCACGGAGTTGGCCTTGCCAACACCCATACCAACCTTGCCTTTTTGATCGCCAACCACCACGGTCACACGGAACTGGAAACGACGTCCACCTTTGACAACCTTGGTCACGCGGGCGATCTCGATTACGCGCTCTTCGAGTTCGTCTTTTTCGTAGTCTTTTTTCTCGTATTTCGACATATTTTTCTCCACTCAGGCCCTAGAATTCCAGGCCGCCTTCACGCGCACTATCCGCCAAGGCTTTGACACGTCCCGTGTAGCGAAATCCGCCACGGTCGAAAACGACTCGTTTGATGCCTTTGCTTTTGGCCCGTTCGGCAATTGCCTCTCCGACCAGACGCGCCTGCTCAATCTTCTTTAAGCCTTTCATCTTGGCGCGCAGCTCCTGGTCGATACTCGAAGCCGAAACCAACGTGCGCCCGGCCTGGTCGTCAATGACCTGTGCATAGATTTCCGAAAGGCTGCGAAAAACACTCAGGCGAGGCCGCTCAGAGGTGCCAGAAATGTGCTTGCGCACCCGTGCATGACGTCGAATACGAGCGACAGATCGATTCTTAACGCCCATAATTTACAATCCTTTCCCGGCTTTACCAGCTTTGCGACGGATGTATTCGCCAAGATAGCGGATGCCTTTGCCATGATACGGTTCGGGCGGGCGGACCTTACGAATTTCGGCGGCAGCCTGGCCGACGACTTCCTTGTCGATCCCCGTCACCTTGATCTGGCGCGCCTTGGCATCCGCCTCGAAGGTAATGCCATCCTTGGGTTCGATCTCAACCGGGTGGGAATATCCCACGTTCAGAACCAGATTCTTTCCCTGGACTTCAGCACGGTAGCCGACACCCTGGATCTCTA
This sequence comes from Chloroflexota bacterium, assembly GCA_013152325.1. Lineage (GTDB taxonomy): Bacteria > Chloroflexota > Anaerolineae > Anaerolineales > Villigracilaceae > Desulfolinea. The sequence goes on along the minus strand of JAADGN010000123.1, from coordinate 7,639 downwards.
GAACTTTTTCGAAACCGGCGCTCACGCCGTGTACCATATTCGCGATAACCGCCCGCGTCGTCCCATGCAAAGCGCGTTCTGTGGGAAGATCAGATTTGCGCGTGACCACGATCTGGCCCTCTTCCATCGCGATCGCGATCAAAGGGGAGAAAGTGCGCTGGAGCTCCCCTTTCGGGCCTTTCACCTGCACAAACGAACCTTTGATATTTACCTGCACGCCATCAGGGATGACTACCGGCATACTTCCAATGCGAGACACTGTAACAACCTCCTGCTTACCAGACTTTACAGAGGATCTCGCCGCCGACGCCCATCGCGCGAGCCTTTTGGCCGGTCATGATCCCTTTCGGGGTAGACAAAATAGCGACGCCGATACCAGACAAAACCCAGGGAATATCCCGTTTCTTGGTATAGACGCGCCGTCCAGGGCGGCTCACGCGCTCCAAGCCGGTAATGACCGGTTGGCGCTGACGACGTTTACCTACATATTTGATGCGCACACGCAGGACAGGCTGGCCTGGCCGTTCACCATCTACGACCTCAAACTTTTCCAAGTAGCCTTCTTCCTTCAGAATCCGGGCAATTTCCACCTTCATCTTGGAGCTAGGCATGGCTACCAGTGTTTGGCCAATCATGGCCGCGTTACGAATGCGCGTCAGCATATCAGCAATAGGATCAGAAAAACTCATGCTTTCACCTCCACCCGGCTACCAAGATGACTTGGTCACGCCGGGGATCTTGCCTTCCAACGCGAGTTCACGGAAGCAAATCCGGCACAAACCAAAGCGGCGGATATAGCCGCGCGGACGTCCACAACGTTGGCAGCGATTGCGTACTCGCGTGGGGTACTTACGCCGCATCTCGCGATACTGCATACATTTCTTTGCCATAGGTTATGCTTCCTTTTTGAACGGCATACCAAGCAACTGCAACAAAGTTCGTGCCTGGTCATCAGTCTGCGCAGTCGTTACAATGGTAACTTCCATGCCGCGCAGTTTATCGATTTCATCGTAATCGATCTCTGGCCAGATCAATTGATCACGAAGACCCAACGTATAATTGCCGCGCCCATCAAACGCGTTCGGCGAAATACCACGGAAGTCACGAACACGCGGCAACGCAACATTGATCAGACGGTCCAAGAAGGCCCACATCTTTTCGCCGCGCAGCGTAACTTTGGTGCCAATCACACTGCCCTCGCGCAATTTGAAATTCGCGATGCTCTTGCGAGCCTTGGTCGTAACAGGCCTTTGGCCTGTGATCGTGGTCAGGTCAGATACGGCCGCTTCCAACACTTTGGGGTTACCCATCGCTTCGCCTATGCCGATATTGACCACGACTTTCTGAATGCGCGGCACCTGCATGATGCTCTTATACTCGAACGTCTTCTGCAGCGATGGCACCGCTTCTTCTTGATAAAATTCTTTCAATTTATTCATATCAACGCTCCAGCCTGCAATCAGTCGATCATTGCCTGGCATTTTTTGCAAACGCGGTGAGCGCCCGCTTGGTCACGCTGCACACCCACACGAGTGGGCTGATTGCATTTCGGGCAGACCAGCATCACGTTGGAGATGTCCAGCGGCCCCTCGAACTTGATACGGCCCGGATTGATCGTACGTCCCTGCGTCTGCACTTGCTGTTGATGCTTCGTGCGAATATTGATGCCCTGTACAACAACACGTTTATTCTTCGGGATGACGTTGATCACCTCGCCGCGCTTTCCTTTGTCTTCAAAGCGGCCGCTGATGATTTCAACGGTATCCCCTTTGCGAATCTTGGTATTCATGATTTCGCTCCCACGCTGGCCTAGAGTACTTCCGGAGCCAGCGAAACTATCTTCATAAAGCCTTTTTCGCGCAGTTCACGCGCTACCGGCCCGAAGATACGGCTGCCTTTTGGATTCTTGCCGTCGGTATCCAGGATAACCGCCGCGTTATCGTCAAAACGGATGTGGGAACCATCATCGCGGCGCCATTCCTTCGAGCAGCGCACGACCACCGCGCGGACGATATCACTCTTCTTCACCGATCCTTGCGGCGTAGCGACCTTCACGGTAGCAACCACCACGTCACCGATACTGCCGTATTTGCGGGTCGATCCACCAAGCACGTTGATCACAAGCAACTCACGTGCGCCGGTGTTATCAGCAACTTTAAGACGCGATTCTGTCTGGATCATGGCTTACTCTCCCACGCCCGCGTCGGCAGTGCGCAGCTCACGCTTGAGAATCGTTTCGACAACCCAATGCTTGCCGCGCGAGATCGGACGACTTTCCACGATCTGGACCTGGTCGCCAATATTGCAACCCAGTTCGTCGTGAGCCTTGACACGCTTGCTGCGATGGACGACCTTGTGGTATAGCGGATGCCGAAACGTCCGGGAAATCTCCACCACAACGGTCTTGGTCATTTTGTTGCTGGTCACAAAACCAGTCATACGACGACGTTTGTTCATGCTTCACCTTCCACTTCAGCCGCTATTTCGCGCTCACTGATAATCGTGCTCAAGCGAGCAATTTCACGGCGCAAAATACGCAGACGGCTGGTGTCGGTCAACTGACCAGTTACCCGTTGAAAGCGGAGTTTCATCATTTCTTCACGGGCATCTGCCAGTTTGGCCTCAATTTCTCCTACAGATAAGGCGCGAATTTCACTGGGTTTCATGCCTACTCTCCTGCCTGTCGAGCAATGATTTTAGTCTTGATCGACAGTTTGTACTGCGCCAATCTCAGCGCTTCTACCGCGATATCTTCCGAGAGGCCGCCGACTTCGAACATGATTCGGCCCGGTTTGACCACTGCAACCCAATATTCCACCGAACCCTTCCCCTTACCCATGCGGGATTCAGCGGCACGCTTGGTATAAGGCTTGGACGGGAAAATACGGATCCAGACTTTGCCGCGGCGTTTCATCGAACGTACGATCGCACGCCGCGCAGCCTCGATCTGGCGAGCGGATATCCAGCCCGGTTCCAGGGCTTGAAGACCAAACTCTCCAAAACTAACCTGAGCGCCGCGTAAAGCCTTACCTCTCATACGACCGCGCATCTGCTTGCGCCACTTTACACGTTTAGGCATCAACATAGAAATAACCTCTTTTCTCAAGCAACTCCAGCCATGTACGGGCTACTTGCTCACGTACACGCCTTCAGTCGCCTCAGTTTTTTCTTCCGTCTCGGGCATCGATTCGCCTTTGTAGACCCAAACCTTGACACCGATGCTGCCATAAGTGGTCACGGCCTTCGCAATGGAAAAGTCAATGTTCGCGCGCAGCGTTTGCAGAGGAACACGTCCATCACGCAGCCAAACGCGACGAGCCATTTCCGATCCGCTCAGACGCCCCGAAACCTCGATCTTAATGCCTTCGGCGCCCTGGCGCATGGCGTTCTGGATCGCACGCTTCATCGCCCGGCGATAACTAATGCGGCGCTGCAATTGGTCGGCAATATTGACCGCGATCAAGTGCGCGTCGGTATCCGGCGACTTGATTTCCTTGACGTCCAGATCCACTTTCTTGCCAACCAGTATTTCCAGGTTTTTGCGGATCTTCTTCACACTTTCGCCTTTGCGGCCAATCAAAACTCCCGGTTTGGCAGTGTGGATGGCAACCTTGATCTTTCCCGGATAACGTTCGATCTCGATGCGCGAAACGCCAGCGCGCTGATTAAGCACGGATTCCGACAATCCACGGCGCAATTCTTCCACCTTGCGGAAAGATGCCGCACCGCCCTTGGACGCAACGCCTGTCAGCAGACTGCGAATAGCGATATCTTGCTGCAATTGCTCCCGGTATTGTGCGCCTTCAGCAAACCAGCGCCCTTGCCAGGGCTGATTGATCTTGAGACGAAAACCAACGGGATGAACTTTACGACCCATAATATCTCCTTTGCGTCCTTTTCAGTTATGCTGCTCGCTCGCGCAAGATGACCGTCACGTGCGAGGAGCGACGCAGAAGCGGTTTAAAACGACCGCGTGCGCCAAAACGACGCCATTTGCGGGTGGGAGCCTCATCAGCGTAGATTTTGGCTACGTACAGGTCATCCCGACTGATGCCAAAATTTTCCTCAGCGTTGGCCACCGCGGAAGCCAGCAGCTTGCGCACCGGGCCTGCAGAACGTTTCGTGACAAAACGCAGCATTTCAAGAGCTTCAACAGCGTCTTTGCCGCGCACCAGATCGATCACCAAACGCACCTTCTGGGCAGAGACAGGAAAGAAGCGCAATTGAGCGCGAATATCTTGATCAGCCATCATTCACACTCCTACTTTCTCTCCGCCAAATGACCGCGATAGGTACGCGTCGGGGCAAACTCACCCAACCGGTGGCCGACCATGTTTTCGGTAATATAGATCGGTACATGACGGCGGCCATCGTGGACAGCAATCGTGTGGCCAACCATCTGGGGAAAAATAACGCTCGCCCGGCTCCAGGTGCGAATAACTTTCTTTTCGCCCTTCTGGTTCATCGCCTCGATTTTTACGAGCAGTTTCGGGTCGATATACGGCCCTTTTTTCAACGATCGTGACATATCTTCGTTCCTCGCTTACAGTCTTAGCCGTTTCGTCTACCGCTTCCCTTTATTGCGGCGGCGCACGATGTACTTGTTTGTATCCTTGTTGCGGCGGGTCTTGTAGCCCAGGGTGGGTTTACCCCACGGACTCTTCGGACCGGGCATGCCAATTGGTTGACGCCCTTCACCGCCACCATGCGGATGGTCGCGCGGGCTCATTGCGGAACCGCGCACTGTCGGGCGGATGCCCAAGTGGCGTTTGCGGCCTGCCTTGCCCAGTTTGATGTTGCCATGATCCACATTGCCAACCTGTCCAAGGGTCGCGTAACATGCCTGGCGCACCAAACGCACCTCGCCCGATGGCAGACGGATCTGGGCATAATCGCCCTCTTTCGCCAGCAACTGCGCCGAAGCGCCTGCCGAACGCGCCATCTGACCACCTTTGCCCTCTTTCATCTCAATATTGTGGATCATCGTACCCACAGGAATATTGGCAATCGGCAGGCAGTTGCCCGCGCGGATCTCCGCATTCGGGCCAGACATGAGGGTATCGCCAACTTTCACACCGAGCGGGGCGATGATATAACGCTTCGCGCCGTCGGCATAGAAAAGCAAGGCCAAACGAGCCGTGCGATTCGGATCGTACTCGATCGCGGCCACGCGGGCAGGGATACCAAGCTTGTCGCGCTTGAAATCCACAATGCGGATGAAGCGGCGGTGTCCGCCGCCACGATGACGAACCGTCACACGCCCATGCACGTTACGTCCACCGCTTTTGCGCAGCGGTACGAGCAAAGAGCGTTCGGGGGTTGACTTTGTGATCTCTTCAAACGTATATCCGGTCATACCACGCTGACCGGGAGTTACCGGTTTATATTTCTTGACAGCCATTACTGTACCCCTTCGAAGATCTCAAGTGAATAGCCTTCCGCCAGGGTGACGATGGCTTTTTTGAACCCGGATTTGCGCACCAGCAGACGACGGCTGCGGGCACGACGTCCGCGCTTGGCCGGGGCTTTAATAATGTTCACGCGTACCACATCCACATCGAAAATCGTCTCGACAGCGTCTTTCACCATGGTCTTGGTCGCATCATCACTAACGACGAAGGTATATTGGTTAAGATTGCTGAATTGATAGTTCGTCTTCTCGGTGATCAGCGGTCGGCGAAGCACATCATAAATCGTAGTCATGCCTGCCTCCTATCCTAAGTGCGCTTTCAGAACGTCTAATGTCTTCAGCGGCAAGATCAGTTTATCGTATCCAAGCAAATCACGGATATTCAAATAACCAGCCAACAAAACTTTGGCGTCCGGGATATTATCTGTCGTGCGCATCGCGACGTCGTACGTTTGATCCTTTTCGGGCATGAGAACGAGCGCGCTCGCGTCGCCGACCAAATTTCCCAAAGCCTCCGCCATCAGGCGGGTCTTCGGCGCAGACAAGGCGAGATCGTCCACGATCACTACGCTTGCATCAGCCGCCTTGACCGACAGTGCCGAACGCAGTGCAGCACGGCGCATCTTGCGCGGCATGCGCTGCTCATAACTGCGCGGCCGAGGGGTATGGACACGGCCGCCGCCAACCCACTGGGGTGCGCGTGTGGAGCCCTGACGGGCGCGACCGGTTCCCTTTTGACGCCAGGGTTTGCGTCCGCCGCCGGAGACTTCGCCGCGGGATTTCGTCTTGTGCGTGCCCAGGCGCGCATTCGCTATCTGGCGAATATAAGCCTGGTGCATCAAGTCCACTTTGATCGGAGCCTCAAAAACTTTCGCCGGAAGTTCCACCTGGCGAAGTTTCTTGCCTTCGATGTTGAAAACGTCTACTTTCATCACAATTGCTCCCATTACTCAGCGCCTACTGCTTGCGCGCCTCTTTAATCATGATCAGGCCGCCCTTCGGACCAGGAACCGCTCCCTTCACGCCGAGCAAGTTGCGTTCAGCATCCACCAGGACCACTTTCAGGTTCTGAGCAGTGACACGATTGCGTCCCATGTGACCGGGCATACGTTTTCCCTTGAAGACCCGGCCCGGGGTGCTGCCCGCGCCAGCAGAACCCGGCGCGCGCTGACGGTCGGATTGACCATGGGTTTTCGGGCCGCCGCGGAAGCCGTGTCGCTTGACACCGCCCTGAAAGCCTTTGCCCTTACTCGTACCGATCACGTCCACCCGCTCACCAACGCTAAAAGTCTCGACGGTGATCTTGTCGCCGACTTCAACGTCCAGGGATTTGGCGCGGAATTCACGCAGGAAGCGTAGATGGAGCAACTCGTTGGCTTTAAGGTGCCCCCGCTCTCCACCCGTCAGGCGTTTGGGGTTGACCTCAACAAAACCAAGCTGCACCGCAGAGTAGCCCTCGCTTTCTGGGCGACGAATCTGCGTAACATAGCAAGGCCCAGCCTCGATGAGCGTTACCGGTAAAGCCGCACCGGTCTCATCGAAGATCTGGGTCATACCGATCTTCTTTCCAATCAGCCCTTTCATCATACTCGGTTTTCTCCTTCAAAAAAATTATCGAGACTGTCAGCCTGGGCTTAGGCTGCATCATCTCTAGTGCAACACAGTCAGTTACCTTGCCGCAGAGCAATCTGTGTCGGTCTACGCACAAAACAACTCTTGCATTGCCTTGCCTAGTTCGTTGGTCCTGTCAGTTGGCAAACACGTTCATTTGCCAACAAAACCAACGAACTGTCGATCTGTCATACCATGCAACTACCACGAAACTAAATCTTGATCTCGATATCCACGCCCGCAGGCAGATTGAGCCGCATCAGCATATCAATCGTCTTCGAGTCGGGGTCCAAAACGTCAATCAGACGATTGTGTGTGCGGATCTCAAAGTGCTCGTGCGAGTCTTTGTCGATGAACGTGGAGCGCCGAATTGTAAACCGTTCTTTCTTCGTTGGCAAGGGTACAGGACCAACTACGTGCGCACCACTGCGTTCGGCTGTGTCAACAATCCGCTTGGCGGATTGATCAAGCACGCGATGATCGTATGCTTTAAGACGGATACGGATCTTCTGTTTTGTCATCTAAACACCTATTCAATGATCTCGGTGATCACGCCAGCGCCGACCGTCAGGCCGCCTTCGCGTATGGCGAACTTCGAGCCCTGCTCCAGCGCCACCG
>JAADGN010000046.1 GCA_013152325.1 Chloroflexota bacterium | reverse complement strand
TGTCAGTATAAGGGACTATATACGGCCCGTATACTGTCCAAAAAAAATAGGGCGTTATGCGGCACTGGATTGGAACAGGTTAAACCAGTATAGCACTAGCAACATTTCTCCATATTACGACGATAACAAAACAATCGTCCCCAGCGCCAGCCCAACGCCGGGCAAGTGTTTGAGCGTCAGGGTCTCTTGCAAAAAGAGCACACTTGATCCTAGAGTGACCAGCGGAGGGAAAACGTCGCCATCTTGGAGAAAAAGCCCCACACGCCCCGCAAGCAGCCAGAGATTTCCCGTCATATTTCCTGAAATTGGAGTCCGACGACTCCGTCGTCGGGTTTCCGAAGTCAGGAGGCTTCGGAGTCCTGGACAAGGCTACCGCGCCCCTTTGCGTCCAAACTGGCGCGCCAGCATGTCCACCGAGAGATGGATCATCGTCGGCCTGCCGTGCGGACAGGTGCGCGGCGATTCGCAGGCTTCCAGGTCGCGCAGCAGGGCGGCCTGCTCTTCAGGCGAGAGCGGCTGTCCACCTTTGACGGCCAGCCGCTTGCAAACGCGCGCCGCGATGCGCGCTTCGAGTTCGTCCCCCAGCGGCGTCTCGTCCTCCTCGAAGTCCTCCACCAGGGCGCGCAAGGCCGCGGCCGGATCGCCGCCGGAGAACAGACTGGGGATAACACGCACCTGGAAAGTGTTGGGGCCAAAGGGTTCCACGCCGAAACCGAATTTTTTCAACACCGGCAATTGCTCGTTGAGCAGCGCCGCCTGTGCGGGCGGCAGCTGCACCGCCGCCGGCTCCAAAAGCGCCTGCGACGAGATGTTCCTGGCCTCGCGCTGGGCCATCAACCGCTCGAACAAGACGCGCTCGTGGGCGGCATGCTGGTCGATCAGATAGAGTCCGTCCGGGCCCTCGGCCACCAGGTACGTCGCGCCAATTTGACCGACCAGGCGCAGCAGGGGCATATTGGGGATCCCAAGTTGAGGGTCAGTCGTCGTGAGTGGTGTGTCGGCGCTGACCGCCGGCTGCCCGCTGTCCGTCGACATCTCCCAGGCCGGATCGATGCCGCCTCCCCGCGCCGCCCCGCCCCACAACGAGGGCGCGGACGCGCCCATCTGCGGCACGGGCGTATAGGCCAAAATCGCCTTGCGCACGGAACGCTGCACGAAACTGAACATCCGGTTCGGGTCCCGGAAACGGATCTCCGCCTTCGCCGGGTGCACGTTCACGTCGACGGAAGCAGGCTCGAGTTCCAGGAAGAGCGCCGCCAGCGGGTAACGTCCGACCATCAACAAGGTGTGATACGCCTGGATGAGCGCCGTCGTCAGCGAGACGTCCTGCACCCAGCGTCCGTTGATAAAAAAAGTGATCTCGCGCCGGTTGGAGCGGGTCAGCGAGGTCGGGCTGATGAAGCCGCTGAGTTTGGCCCCCTCTTCCTCGGCGATGACCTCCAGCATTTGCTTGGCGACATCCACGCCGTAGAGCGCGGCCAAGATCGCCCGCCGGCTGCCGTCGCCCGCGGTTTGCAGCGTGGACTGGCCGTCCTGCTCCAGCCGGAAACGCACGAGCGGATACGCCAACGCGTAACGCGTCATCAGCGCGTCGATGCGGCGGCGTTCGGTGACGTCCTTCTTCAGGAATTTCAGCCGCGCCGGGACGTTGTAGAACAGGTCTTCGACGCGCACGATCGTGCCGACCGGCGCGCCGACGGGCTCCGGCCTGCCAACCTGGCCGCCCTCCACGCGCAGACGGGATGCGGCGGAAGCCCCCGCGGCGCGGGAGGTGATCGTCAGCCGCGAGACCGAGCCGATGGAGGCCAGCGCCTCGCCGCGAAAGCCGAGCGTGGCAATGCGGAACAGGTCTTCGGCGCTGGCAAGTTTGCTGGTGGCATGGCGTTCAACGGCCAGGGGCAGCTCGTCCGCCGGGATGCCGCGGCCATCGTCGGCGACCTCGATCAGGCGGCGTCCGGCTCCGGCAGCGGTCACGGTGACGGCGCGTGCGCCAGCATCCAGCGCGTTCTCGACCAGTTCCTTGACCACCGAGGCCGGGCGTTCGACCACTTCACCGGCGGCGATCTGCGAGGCAACGTCAGGCGGGAGGATGTGAATGGGCATGTTTTGATTATAATCCTACATTTCCCAATAATGTGGGATAATCGCTTCGATGAACTTCACGACCATCTTCTTCGACCTGGACGACACACTCTATCCGGCTTCCAGCGGCCTGTGGGCGGCCATCCGGGGGCGCATCGACCTGTACATGCACGAGCGTCTGGGCATTTCCTGGGATGACATCCCGAACCTGCGCCGCCAATATTTCGAGACCTACGGCACAACGCTGCGCGGCATCCAGATCAACTTCGATGTGGACGAAGCGGACTACCTGGCCTTTGTCCATGACCTGCCTTTGGCGGCGTATCTCAAACCGGACCCGGAACTGCGCGCCGTTCTGGAGCAGCTTCCCGCCCGGAAGTTTATCTTCACCAATGCCGACGCGGCCCACGCCCGACGCGTCCTGGACATCTTGCAGGTGGCGGATTGCTTCGACGATATCCTGGACGTGCACGCGGTCGCGCCGTATACCAAGCCGCAGCCGGAGGCCTTTCGGCGCGCCCTCGAGATCGCCGGGGAGAGCAGCCCGCATCGCTGCGTGATGATCGATGACCTGCCGCGCACCACACGCGCGGCGCGCGAGTTGGGCTTTTTCAGCATACTCAAAGGCACAGGCGGCGCAGCCCCGGACGCAGACGCGTCCATCCTTCACTGGCGCGACCTGCCCGCGCTGCTCAACGGGAGACAGCCATGAACCCGGATCGTGTTTACCTCGTGATCGCCCTGGTCATCGCCGTTGTCGTTCTCGCCAACGCGATGATGTTCGCCATGGTGCGCGGCTCGCGCGGCGCAAAGATGGATTGGCTCCACAGCACCAAAGATACCCTCCGACAGCCCTTCAAGCACGAAGACGACGCGCTGGACGAGCTCCGCAAACGGGTGGATGAACTGCCGGAGCCGCAATCCGGGCCGGACGACGACAACGCTGCCAGCTAGAGAAATGTTCGGACAGAACTGCGTAGTAGCGACTTTTAGTCGCTATTTGACGGCTGACACTACAGTGTGCTACGCGAAGCCGTTACTACAAAAGAATGTCCGGACAGAACTTGTCCGAAAGAATGCGCAGCAGCGGCTTTTAGCCGCTATTTGACGGCTGACACTACAGTGTGCTACGCGAAGCCGTTGCTACAAAAGAACGTTCGGATAGAACTTAGATTACTTTGACAAAACGCATACATTCTTTATACACGTGGGGAATATGATTTCATTATCCTTTAATCCCGCTGTGGTATCCTAGCTTTTGATTTCTCATGCCTGAACACATCAGGAGGTTCGAGTGAACAAAACCCTTCGTTACATATTGATCGGCCTGCTGGCCTTTGTCCTGTTGACCGGCGCATTTTCAGGCGGCTTTGTGGCCGGCCATTACTGGCCGGCTGCCTCGGAGCAGGCTCCGTCCGACCTTGCCCCAACGCCGCTGCCCCAGGCCGAGACCGCCACCCCGGACGAACTGCAAACGCTGTTCGCCCCCTTCTGGCAATCCTGGCAAATCGTCCACGACCAATACGTGGACCAGCCCGTGGACGACACCAAACTGATGGAGGGCGCCATCCGCGGCATGCTCGAATCGCTCGGCGACCAGCATACCTCGTACATGGACCCCGACCAGTACCTGCAGGCCAACATGGACATCGAAGGCGAGTACAACGGGATCGGCGCCTGGGTGGATTCCACCGGCGAATACCTGACCATCGTCAGTCCGATGCCCGATTCTCCCGCGGAGCAGGCCGGCCTGAAACCGGGCGACCAGATCATTGCGGTGGACGGCGAGGACATGACCGGCATCGCTGGCGAACTGGTCATCCGCAGGGTGCTTGGCCCGGCAGGCTCGACCGTCCATCTGACAGTCCGCCGCGAGGGCGCGGACGAGCCGCTCGAATTCGACGTCATTCGCGCTCACATCACCGTCCCCAGCGTGGATGGCAAGATGCTGGATGACAACATCGGCTACGTCCACATCTACACTTTCGGCGCCAATACGACATCAGAACTGCGCAGCACTTTGGAAGACCTGCTGGCACAAAATCCGCAAGGCCTGATCATAGACCTGCGCAACAATGGCGGCGGTTTCCTGCAAACCGCCATCGAGGTCGGCTCGGAGTTCATCCCGAAGGGGAAGGTGATCCTCTACGAGCAATACGGCGACGGCAGCCGGGATACGCACAAAGCCATTCCCGGCGGGCTGGCGACGGAGATCCCGCTGGTCGTGCTGATCAACGAGGGGACGGCCTCGGCCTCCGAAGTCGTCGCGGGCGCGATCCAGGACTACGGTCGCGGCCAGTTGGTCGGTGTGACATCCTTCGGCAAAGGGTCAGTGCAAAACTGGATCGAGTTGTCAGATAACCAGGGCGCGGTGCGCGTCACCATCGCCAAATGGCTGACCCCCAACGAGCGCACCATCCACAAGATCGGGCTGGACCCGGACGTCGTCGTCGAGATGACCAAGGAAGATTACGAGGCCGAGCGCGACCCGCAGCTGGACAAAGCCGTAGAAGTATTGTCAGGGATGATTGGCAACTAAAGCGAAGCAGCCTTCGTAAAGTTTTGGACGTGCAAGGAGGTAAACCATGTTTTACTTTAACCCAACTTATTGGCTCTTTATGGCGCCGGGTCTTATACTGGTATTCCTGGCGTCCTGGTACGTCAAATCTGCCTACCGCAAGTGGGGGCGCGTACCGGCTCGCAGCCGCACGAACGGATATGAAGCCGCCCAGCGGCTGATCACCTCCGGCGGTCTGTACGGCGTGCAGATCGAAAGCATCCGCGGCAACCTGACCGATCACTACGACCCGCGCACCAAGACATTGCGTCTCTCGCAAGGCGTGGCGCAGGGCAACTCGGTCGCCGCATTGGCAATTGCCGCGCACGAACTCGGTCACGCCATGCAGGATGCCGAAGATTACTTCCCGCTGCGCCTGCGCGCCGCGTTGGTGCCGATGGTCAACATCGGCTCGTATCTGGGCTGGATCCTGATCTTCCTCGGGCTGTTCCTGAACTGGGTGAATCTGGCCTGGATCGGCGTGATCGCCTTCTCGGCCGGCGCGGTCTTCGCCCTGGCGACTCTGCCGGTCGAGCTGAACGCTTCGGCGCGCGCCCGCGAACTGTTGACCACGACCGGCCTGATCCAAACCGACGAGGAGCGCCGCGGCGTGAACACCGTACTCAACGCGGCCGCGCTGACCTACGTCGCCGCGCTGGTGACGGCCATCCTGCAGTTGTTGTATTTCGTCAGTCTGGTCAGCGGAGGCCGACGCCGGTAGCCTACTTAAACCAAGAACTCCCGCAGGCTCAAAACCTGCGGGAGTTTGTTGTTAATCCTGTATAATCACGCCATCATGCGTAAATTCTTTATCGCTCTCATCTTCTTTCTGGGTATCGCCTTTGTCATTCTCAGTTTTTCCGAATTACAGAGCATCGCCGAGACATTGAAGCAAACCGATCTGCGGATTTTCGCGCTGGCCCTGTTGGTGCAATTAGGGTGGCTGTACAACATGGGCATGACCTACCGCTCCCTATACCACGTTGTTGGGTTGGAAGAGGGCGGCCGCCATTTGACAATCGTCGCAACGGCGGCCAACTTTGTCAACGTGATCGCGCCCAGCGTCGGGATGGGCGGCATCGCCGTCTTCGTCAACGACGGGAACCGCCGCGGGCATCCGCCGGGCAAAGTGACCGCCGCCAGCACCCTGTATGTATTCTTTGACTACGTTGCCTTCCTGTGCGTGCTGACCCTGGGACTGGTCGTGCTGGTGCGGCGTCACAACCTGGAAACCAGCGAGGTCATCGCTTCGTTGATCCTGCTGGCAATTGCGCTGGGCTTGGGCATTTTGCTCTACATCGGCTCCCGCTCCGCCGAAAAATTTGGCGGAGCGCTGGCCTGGATGGCGCGCCTGGTCAATGCAGTTGCACGGCCCTTCACACACCGCGAATATGTCAGCGAAGCGCGCGCCCACTCCTTCGCGACCGAAATCGCGGAGGGTCTTGTCGAAGTTCGCAACCAGCCCAAGAAGCTGATCATGCCCATGCTGTTCGCCTTGAACAACAAGGCTCTGCTGATCGTCATCCTGTTGTTGATGTTCCTGTCCTTCAACGTACCCTTTTCGGCAGGGACGATCATCGGCGGGTTTGCGATTGGCTACCTGTTCCTGATCGTCTCGGTCACGCCCTCCGGCATCGGCGTGATGGAAGGAGTTCTGGCGCTGGCCTTGAACTCGCTGCGCGTGCCCTGGAGCCAGGCCGTCGTCATCACGCTGGCCTATCGCGCCGTCACGCTCTGGTTCCCGCTGGGCGTGGGAGCGCTGGCATTCCGCCGCTTGCAAAGCAGCAACACCTGACCACAAAAAATGGAGATGGGATGAAATCACAAGACATCGTTCCGGTCGTTGCCTCAATTCTCGTCATCATCCTGGTCGCTATCCTGGAGAAACAGAGCAAACTTTTTGCGGCCATCACCGCGACCATGCCGCTCACGGCTCCGCTGGCGCTGTGGATCGTGTACTCGTCCAGCGGCGGGGAGCAGGCTGCCGTCTCGAAATTCAGCCTGAGCCTGCTGCTCAGTTTACTGCCCACGCTGGCCTTCGTCGTGACGGTCTGGCTGGCGGCACGCGCCGGCATGAAGCTGGCGCCGATGATCCTGTCCGGCTACGGCGTATGGGCGATCGGGGCAGCGATACTTTTCCTGCTGCGAAAATCGTTGGGATTGGCGTAAACCACAACAGGCCCGATGTGCAAAGGCGCGGAACTGCCGCTTTGCCAACTCCTGCACAAAACCGCCGCCAACATGGGGGCAACGATCAGCCCGGTCGGCAGCGGTTTCCGGATATCGAAATTGCTTTCCAGCCACTTCCCCAGATCCTCCGCATCCGATGCAAACCGGTTCTTGTCCAGGGCGCGCAGTCGCATCGTCCCCGAGGGGGAAGGACGGGTCATGCAGACGCCGCTCTTCGACTGCGATTTCGCTATCGCTTCATCTCCGCTCAGAGGCTGAGAGCTGCAAGTGACCGGCACTTTGAAAGTGCCGGTCACCTCCGCAAACAGCGGGCGCACAGTCGCAGGGCGGGGCATGTAAACACCGCTCGTTTTCCGCCGCATCGATCCTTGATCCGTTGTGTGGCAGGTTCTTTCCCGCGATCTTTTGCTTGACAGGAAGGGGGCGGGCGTTGTAAAGTATATGTATCGTTCGATGGGAAAAAGGGTATGGGTTTTATGAGGCAGGATTTCCGCAAAATACGCTTCAGCGTGATTTTATCACGTTTACTAGACACGATAAAAGCACGATTTGAACAAAAAACAGACTTTTTTCCGCCTATAGCCTGTTATTGGGAAAATTAGCGGGTTAAGCCGTAGTTAGGTTTCCGCCTTCCGTTTGATCGGCGAAAAGAGGAGATATGAATTTTGACGAATATATTGATCGGCGTGAATATCCCACGATGAAGTGGAGCAAGTCCTTTCTTGCAGAGCATTTTGGGAATGCGGAAGCTATCCCGATGTCCGTAGCAGATATGGATTTGAAAGCGCCTCCTGCCGTGATAGAGCGACTACAAAAGCGGGTTTTGCATGGGATTTTTGGCTATGAATACAGAGCTGATAGTTATTTCAATGCGCTGATTGCCTGGTATCAGAACAGATATGGGTGGCAAATCAACCGAGAGCATATTGAGTCAAGCCCATCAATTTTGAGTGCTATTGCCATCCTGGTCAATCAGCATTCAAATGAAGGCGATGGGGTTATCATACAGCCGCCCGTTTTCTTTGAATTCCGCATGGTCATCAGAAGCAACCATAGGAAAGTTATTAAGAACCCGCTCAAACTCGTAGACGGGCGTTATCAAATCGATTTCGAAGACTTGGAGAGGAAGGCTGTCAACCCGAACAATAAGGTATTGATACTGTGTAGCCCTCATAATCCGGTAGGGAGAGTATGGACAGCAGCGGAACTCAGACAAGTAGCGGAGATATGCAAGCGGCATGATGTTTTTGTCATCGCAGATGAGATACACGGCGATTTTGTTTTCCCTCCGCATCGTTTTGTTCCTTATCTGAGTGTGGCTAAAGGCGAGAATGTGGCTGCCTGTGTTTCACCGGCAAAAACATTCAATATTTCTGGCATGGTGGATGCGCTCACAATCATTCCCAGTGAGACGCACCGCCAGCAGTTTCATGAGTTTGCTCATCGTTACCAAATCAACAAGGTCAATGTGTTTGCGTCAGCGGCGACAGAAGCGGCCTACAGAGAAGGCGGTGAATGGCTTGATGCGTTATTAGTGTACATTCAAGAGAATGTTAACTTCATCAGAGAGCATTTGCGACAAAACGATATTGGGGTCTCGCTGATTGAGCCGGAAGGGACGTTTTTGGCTTGGTTGGATTTTAGGGAGCTTGGTTTGGATGCGAAAATGTTGGATGAGTTCCTGGCGCGAGACGCGCAAATTGCACTTGCGCCGGGGTATTGGTTTGGGCG
>JAADGN010000152.1 GCA_013152325.1 Chloroflexota bacterium | reverse complement strand
AACTGTCGGACATCACAGGGGCTTGCCACCCAAAAGTGTCCGGTGGCTAGAAATACTTTTACCACAAACAACAAATCATCCGGAAAACCTTACGGATTCTGCAAGGATTCTTTTCGCCGCCACCTCTCAAAAAACAAGCGGCGGCCAGAAAGCAAATAGTGTTTTTTTGACAACGGGGGCCAAGGTCTTCGCGAAGCGTCCCTTTGGGAGCTGGCTTTGGACATTCAATCATCAATCGCCCGGCAACGCCCGTTGTCGGACTCCAATTTCATCACCTGCTCGAACGCCCGCTACCAAAAAACAAAACACCCCCGCAGGTACGTGCCTGCGGGGGCAGGAGATTCAGTCTATCCGCATCCGGCGATGAAGGGGAAGAAGGTGCACCAGCGGTAGGTCGCGTCCACCCACCAGAAGAAGCCGGCGCAGGCGCAAATCGCAATTACCGCGCCGACACTCAAGACAATAGGCAGGCTGCTTCGTTTGGCTGGCGGCACTGCCGGAGCAGCAGGCGGGGCAGACGGTACCTGACCGGCATAAGCCTGCTTGGGAGGCGGCGGAGGCGCAGCGGCCCGGCGAGGGGCTGGGGCTGCCGCCGGGCGGGGTGAAGCGACTGTAGCATCGGGGTCAAAACTGATCGCTTCGAACATCAGCACGATCTGCTCGCCAAAAGAAACCATCTCCCCGGGTTTCAATACGTGCGGCCCGGCAATCCGGCGACCATTAACAAACGTTCCGTTGGTCGAGCCCAGGTCTTCCAGCACGAATTTCCCGCCTTGCGCGGTCATGCGTGCATGGTGACGCGAGACTTCCGAATCGTTAATCGAGATCGTGCTGCTGGGATCGCGTCCAATGGTGATCAGCCCTCCCTCCAGCGCATAAATCGTGCCAGGCGTCGGTCCGGAGCGCATCACAAGTTGGTATTGAGCGGCCATATAGTTCCTCCTTGATAAGGACAACACAATGATTTTAGTCTAGTGTACCGATTTCAAGGCAAAATGTCAATTCACTATTAAGTAAGGGCTGGCACACGGCTTTCTTAAAACGCAACCAAGCGTCTGTTTTTTGCCGCGGATTTCACAGAAAAGCCTCGAGAGAAGGCGGTACCGTTATCCAAACACGCGCCGGTACAGGTCCGATCCCAGCAGGTTCTCCGGGTCGCAGCGTTTTTTGAACTCCCTGAAACGGGCTATTGTCTCTTCGCCGAGGAAACGACGGGCGGTCTCCGGCGCGGTCTCGCTGTTCTTGGCAAAATAGAACCGTCCTCCGGCCTCCAGCACGATTTGATCGAACTCCTCGAGCATCTCCGATAATCCGGCGCGGTTGCCGCGCGTAACCTTGAAGTCCATCGCCAGCGAGAACCCGTCCACGGCGTGGGTTAGCAGGAACTTGTCCGGGCGGTGGCGTTTGGTCACCCCGAGATACGAAGGCAAGCCGCGCCGCTGGGAGAGCTTGAGCATCTCCGTCCAGGCATCCAGGGCCGTCTCTTTCGGCAAAAACGACTGGTGCTGGATCAGGCCATCGCGCCCGTAGGCCAGCTCCCAATCCGGGATGTAATCCAGCAAGAAGTGGAAGGCGGCATGCGGCTGACGATAGGCCCGCGTGCGCCCCAGCACGTATTTGGCCGTGTTGACGGCCCACACGCCCGGATTGTTCAAGAAGGGACTCATAAAATAATGCAGGGAGGATTTGGGAACAAGCCCAAAGAACGTAGAGGGCAGCGTCTGATATGCCACTTGCAGCGTCCGCGATGGATCCGGGTCGGCGCCTGCGGGCAAATAGTTGGCCGAATGAAGTTGGCCGCGTCCCAGCCCCTTGCCGCCAGCAATGGTGTCCACCCAGCCGACGATATAGTCATTCTTCGGCGCGCCGCCAAGCAACGCTTCCAGGCCGGTCGCCAGGTCAGGGACATTCCAGGCGCGCACGTCCAACTGTCCCGAATAGATGCGCTTCATTTCCAACGTGACCGAGGTGAACACGCCCAACATGCCCAGCCCGCCGATCATGGCATGGAACAGGTCGTCATCTTTCTGCGGCGAGCAGGTTACGACCTCGCCGGTCGGCAGCAGCGCGGTGAATTCCAGCACATGCTCGCCAAACATGCCCATTTTGAAGTTGTTCTTGCCGTGGATATTCATTCCCAGGCAGCCGCCCAGCGTGGTGAACATCGTCCCGGAGACGACCGGCGGCCACCAGCCATCCGGCAGGACATGCTGCCATACCTGCTGCAGGGTGACGCCCGGCTCGGCACGGAGGATGCCCGTCTCCGGGTTCCAGTCCAGGATGCGGTTCATGCCGGTCAGGTCGAGCACGATCCCGCCGCCGTTGAGCGCCGCGTCGTTGTAGCTGCGTCCAGCGCCGCGCAGGTTGATGGTCAGCGCGTGCTGTTTCGCCAGTTCGAAAACCTGACTGATCTGCTCGGCATCACCCGGCCTGAATAGATAGGATGGCGCACGCAGCGAGTGGCCGAAATTTTCCAGGGATGCAAATTGGTCAACAGATAATGTGGTCATGGCTAGAAGATGAGCCTGCGGAAAACGAACGAGGGGATATTGCGGACGATCAGCATCAACCAACGCCAACGCGCCGGTGTGTAAATTTCCTGCTTGCGCTTGCGGATGGCGTTCCAAATATCCCCCGCGGCCTGCTCTGCGGGCACGACCCAGAAAGTTTTCTTGGCCCCCTTGATCATGTCCGTATCTACAAACCCCGGCTTGACGGTCAACACGTGCACGCCATAACGGGTGAGCCGGTTGCGCAAACCTTCCAGATAGCAGGTCAGCGCGGCCTTGGACGCATTGTACGACGGGTTGCCCACTCGTCCACGCTCGCCCGCCACAGACGAGACGCCAACGATCTGTCCGGCCTTGAGTCCCTGGAACATGGCCGAGATCGGATTCAGCCAGGCCAGCGCGCCCATCAGGTTGATTTCCATCGTACGGCGATCTTTCTCGAAATCGAATTTTTTCAATCCCGGAGCCAGGGCAACGCCCGCGTTGTAGACGAAAAGGTCGAGCCCTCCCAGGTCGACCACAATCCGGCGCAGCAAATCGGGAACCGCTTCATACTCCGTGACATCGTGGACATACGGGATCGCGCGCGTTTCACCGTGGTCAAAGTTGATTTCCTCGCACAATTCCTGCAACAATTCCCCGCGACGCGCCAGAAGCGCCAGCGTATATCCTTCGTGGGCCAGCCGGCGGGCCAACGCGGCGCCAATACCACTGGACGCCCCCACCAGGATAGCCCGGCGGCGCGGCCGGAGCGGCGTTGCAGCGGGAACACGTGAATCAGATTCGGACACCTTCGCCTCCAAAAACGAATTTTCGACTCATTCTAACATACTTACAAAGCGCCGTGGAATTGGCAAAAGAAGATGCAGCGGGAACCCTCCTGGACGGGGAGGGGAACGGGGAACGTCGGGCAGAGGCAACTCCTGGGCGGAGCGGCCAACGGGAGCGCAGTCGCAGGCACCACATGGGCAAGATCGATCACGCCACATTCCAGCGCCGTGATACCAAAAAAGCACCTCCTGTTTCCATTTTCTCACAAGAGGTGCTTCCTTTTCACGTCTATTTTTGGGGGTCAGTTCAAACCGTCGGCAGGTTGCGGCGCAAGATGGGATACATTTCCAAGCCCCGTACCGCGCCCTCAACCACGCAGGTCAACGGATTATCCACCAGATAAGCGGGAATGCCCAGCGACTTGGTGAGCAATTTGTCGATGCCGCGCAGCAACGCGCCGCCGCCGCACAAAGCCACGCCTCGGTCGATAATATCCGAAACCAGTTCAGGGGGCGTCTTTTCCAGCACACGGCGACCGGTTTCAACCACGTCCTTGAGCGGGTCTTGCAAAGCTTCGACAATCTCACCCGTCGTCAACGTGATCGGACGCGGCAGCCCCGTGACCTGATCCTGCCCCTGCACTTCCATGCTCTGTTCCTGGTCTTGCGGCACGGCTGCGCCGATCTTGAGCTTCAACTGCTCGGCAGTCACCTGTCCTATGACCACACCGTATTTGCGGCGGACGTAGGTCACAATGGCATCGTCCAAGTCCAGGCCGCCGGCCCGAAGGGTCTCGGCAGAAACGATGCCATACATTGCCATCACAGCTGCCTCGGTCGAGCCGCCGCCCAGACAGATGACCATATTGCCCGAAGGCGACCCAATCGGCAGATCGATGCCCAGCGCCGCAGCCAGCGACTGCTGGATCAAGTACGCTTCCCGGCTGCCAGCCTCAAGGACGGCCTCATACACGGCTCGACGCTCGACGCTGGTCACGCCATACGGCACAGAGATCATTACCCGCGGACGAAAGATGCGCATTGACCCACTGACGCGCTGCAGCAAATACGAAAGCAGCGTCTCAGCGATAACGTAATCAGCGATCACCCCGTGTTTAAGCGGACGAGCGACCTCGATGCTGTCGGGAACACGGCCATACATGTCGAGAGCTTCCTGTCCCACAGCCACCATCTTCTCCGCCATTCTTTCGTCATCCACTTCAATGGCAACAATGGTCGGCTCGTTGAGCAGCACTTGCGTGCTGTCCGCCAAACGAGTGTAAATCGTTCCCAGGTCAATGCCCAGGTCTTTCGAAAAGAGGGCCATTTTTTATTCTTCAGCCTCGCGGTGAGACAAACGTTTTTTGTCCTTGCGATAACGGCGCACCGCACCCAAACGCAGGTTCGAGCGGCGCAAAGCGGCCTCGATCGCCAAATACCTGTCCATATCCGGCGGGGGACCCTCCTCCAACATCTCCTCGGCGCGTTGACGAGCGGCCTCGGCACGCGCCAAGTCGATATCTTCCACATTCTCCGCTGCATCGGCCAAAATTGTAATGACATCAGGCTGAACTTCCGCCACGCCTCCGGCAACAGTGAAGATCTCTTCATCTTCACCTCTGCGAACTTTGATCACACCAAAGTTGAGCGTGGTCAGCAAGGGCGCATGATTGGGCAGGATACCCATTTCCCCGGCCACGCCAGGAAGCACAACGATGTCCACGTCGCCTGAAAAGACCTCACGGTCTTGAGAAACGATTTCACAACGAATTGGCATATTTACTCTTTCTCGGACATCTTCAGTTTCTTGTCCTTCACCACAGCGTCATCGATTGTGCCAACCAGCATGAAAGCCTGTTCAGAAAGGTCGTCATGCTTGCCATCCAGGATCTCGCGGAAACCGCGGACCGTCTCCATCAGCGGAACGTACGCGCCGGGGATGTCGGTGAATTGCTCGGCCACAAAGAACGGCTGCGAGAAGAATCGCTCGATCTTGCGGGCGCGCGAGACGATCAGCTTGTCGTCTTCGCTCAGTTCGTCAATTCCCAGGATGGCAATGATGTCTTGCAAATCTTTGTAACGCTGAAGCACACTCTGCACTTCACGGGCGGTGACATAATGCTCTTCGCCCACAATGTTCGGGTCAAGGATGCGGGATGTAGAGCCGAGCGGATCGATGGCCGGGTAAATGCCCTTTTCAGCGATGGAACGCTCAAGGGCAATGGTCGCGTCCAGGTGGGTAAAGGTCGCCACAGGGGCGGGATCGGAATAGTCGTCCGCCGGGACGTAAACGGCCTGCATCGAGGTGATCGAACCGGTGTGGGTGGACGTAATACGCTCCTGCAACTCACCCATCTCGGTCGCCAGGGTCGGCTGGTAGCCCACGGCGGAGGGCATGCGCCCAAGCAACGCCGAGACCTCGGAGCCGGACATGGTGAAGCGGAAGATGTTGTCGATGAAGAGCAACACATCCTTGCCCTCATCACGGAAATACTCGGCCATGGAGAGCGCCGAAAGCGCCACGCGCAGACGCACGCCGGAAGGCTCGTTCATCTGGCCGTACACCATGACGGTATCTTTCATAACGCCCGACTCGAGCATTTCGCGGTACAACTGCGTGCCTTCACGAGTGCGCTCGCCGACGCCGGCAAACACGGAGTTGCCTTCATGTTCGGTCGCCACCGAGCGGATCAACTCCATAATGATGACGGTCTTGCCGACGCCCGCGCCGCCAAAGATGCCCGTCTTGCCGCCCTTGGTGAAGGGGGCGATCAGGTCAATGGCTTTGATGCCGGTCTCGAAAATTTCGGTGCTGGTGGATTGTTCGGCAAAGGAGGGCGCCGGACGATGGATCGGATATTTGGTCGCCGCATCCACCTCGCCTTGCTCATCCACCGGTTCGCCCAGGATGTTGAAAATGCGTCCCAGGGTTGCCGGGCCGACCGGAACCATGATCGGCGCGCCCGTCGCGAACGCGTCTACCCCGCGCCGGAGACCGTCGGTGGTATCCATCGACACAGTCCGCACCCAGTGATTGCCCAAATGCTTTTGGACTTCCAGAATAAGCGGCTTTTCATTCTCGCGCTCGATTTCAATTGCTTCAAACAGTTCAGGGAGTTCGCCTTCAGGGAACGCCACGTCTACGACGCTGCCTTGAACCTGTACTACCTGGCCTTTGACTTTAGCCATTCTCGCCTCCAAAAAAAGGATTATTTCTGACCTTGCGACTGGGCAAGCGCCTCGGCGCCGCCGGCAATGTCGAGGATATCGTTGGTGATCGTCTGCTGACGCACCTTGTTGTATGCCAATTGCAGCGCAGCTACCAGTTCGATAGCGTTGTCCGTGGCATTGCGCATGGCAACCATGCGGGCTGCATGTTCACTGGCCAACGATTCGAGCACGGCCTGATAAACCTGCAAGGCGGTGAAACGCGGGATGATCTCATCCAGGATTTCATCCTCGGCCGGTTCATAAATGTAGGCAGCGGGAGTCTTGTGCTTGTGCGCGAAAGTCACAACGCGCTCCTCGCCCGAATCAACTTCCAGCGGCAGCAGTTTCTTCATGACTGGCTTCTGCGTGGCCATAGTGACAAAGTCGGTATAGACCAGATAGACCTCGTCCACTTTTCCCTGCAGGAATTCATCCACCGCCATACGACCAATCGCCGACACGTCCATGAACGACGGGGCCGCAGGCAGGCCGCTGAATTCAGCAATCACATCCTTGCGTCGGCGCATGAGCAAGTCCCGTCCCTTGCGACCTACCGTAATATACCTGACGGGCACTTTATAGTCATCAAATTGCTGCAATGTAAAACGGATAATATTGGTATTGTACGCGCCTGCCAAACCGCGATCGCCGCTGACGACCACGACCAGGGCGTTTTTCACATCCGCCCGTTCTGTCAGCAGCGGATGCAGGCTGGTGCGTCCCGGCTGACCGGCGACGTGTATCAGCACCTGCCAGGCTTTGGTCGCGTAGGGACGAGTTCCCATAACAGCCTTGATCGCTTTTCGCACTTTGCTGGCGCTGACCGCTTCCAGCGCGCGGGTCACTTGAGAGATATTTTTAACGCTCCGAATGCGGAGCCGCATGTCTCGTGCTGAGGCCATATTTTAGTCTCTGGTTTTCTAGTTGTCAGTCTCTAAACTTACGCCTGCCAAGTCATCTTGAAAGTTTCCAATACCTGGCGCAGCTTGGCTTCTGTCTCGTCGGTGATCCGTTTCTCGGTGGCAATCGCCTTGCCAATATCCGGATGCGAGGTTTCCATATAGCGCAGGAGATCAGTCTCCCAGGCGCGCATCTTCTCCAACGGAACCTGATCGGCAAAGCCCTGCGTCCCGGCAAAGAGGACGATGACCTGATTCTCCAGCGAGACGGGCTCATATTGCGGCTGCTTGAGAATCTCTTGCATCCGCTGACCGCGCTCAAGCTGAGCGCGCGTAGCCGGGTCCAGGTCGGAGGACATCAGCGCGAAAGCGGCCAGCTCGCGATAGGCGGCCATATCCAGGCGCAGACGGCCTGCAACTTGCTTCATGGCCTTGGTCAAGGCCGCGCCGCCCACGCGGGAAACGGAGACGCCTACGTTCACCGCCGGACGGATACCGGCATTGAACAAGTTGCCTTCCAGATAAATCTGGCCATCGGTGATCGAAATCACGTTGGTCGGAACGTAAGCCGAAACGTCACCCAGCAGGGTCTCGATGATCGGCAGCGCCGTCAACGAACCGCCGGTTCCGGCAACCTTGACCACCTTGTAGTCATCGGCATTGTCCATCTTCTGACGAGCTTCTTCGGCGTCATGCTCAGAGATCGGGCCGCCGTACACTTTGCCATCCACACCATCTTCCCTGCTCGCTTCGGCTCCGGCAAAATCCTTTTTGACAATAACGTATTTGTTGTCCAGGCGGGCGGCGCGTTCCAGCAAACGGGAGTGCAGATAGAACAAATCGCCGGGATACGCTTCACGTCCGGGCGGGCGGCGCAGCAGCAAGGAGACCTGGCGGTATGCCCAAGCATGCTTGGAAAGGTCGTCGTAGATCACCAGCGCATCGCGTCCGGTTTCCATGAATTCTTCGCCCATGGCGCAACCAGCGTAAGGCGCAATGTATTGCAGCGCGGCGGCGTCATCTGCCGCGGCGATAACCACAATCGTGTGCTCCATCGCGCCGTAGCGCTCCAAGGTAGCCACCGTACGGGCCACTGCGGCCTTCTTCTGTCCAATCGCCACATAGATGCAAACCAGGTCCTTGCCCTTCTGGTTGATGATCGTATCAATCGCGATAGCCGTCTTCCCTGTCTGGCGGTCGCCGATAATCAACTCACGCTGGCCGCGGCCAATCGGGATCATCGAGTCGATGGCTTTGATACCGGTCTGGACAGGGGTGTCCACGTCCTGACGGAAAATCACGCCGGGAGCGATACGCTCGATCGGGCGATATCCGCTGAACTGGATCGGGCCTTTACCATCAACCGGTTCACCCAGGGCATTGACCACCCGTCCGATCAACCCGTCCCCAACCGGCACCGAGGCGATGCGTCCGGTCGAGCGGACACTCATCCCTTCAGTGATCTCGGAATAGTCGCCCATGATGATCACGCCGACGCTATCCTTTACCAAGTTAAATGCAATCCCCATCACGCCGTTCTGAAACTGTACGAGTTCCTGTGCACGAACGCTGGACAACCCTCCCAAGCGTGCGATCCCATCACCTGCTTCGATGACCACACCAACATCACTGATGCCAACTTCGGGTTGGTACGCATCGATTTGTTCCTGAAGATC
The DNA here is from genome assembly GCA_013152325.1 of Chloroflexota bacterium. Lineage (GTDB taxonomy): Bacteria > Chloroflexota > Anaerolineae > Anaerolineales > Villigracilaceae > Desulfolinea. The sequence goes on along the minus strand of JAADGN010000152.1, from coordinate 35,421 downwards.
ACTGGTAATCTGCTTGATCAAATCCGACATTTTGCCTCCACGCCAATTATTTTTTTAGAGAATTCCAGGGCGTCAGATACTCCGTAAAGTACAACAGCCCGGACAGGTATTCCTTATCCGGGCAGAGCATGGGCTTGTATTGTATTGGTAAGTAATTGTCTACTGAAGTCCATGCAACCTGAGGCCCTACAATGGCAAGTTAACAGAATTGTTCTGTTCCTGACCGGCTACAGAACGCACTAATCATACCTGAAAGCTAGTATATTGTCTAGTTCGGGTTGTCACGATTCAAAAATCTTGTCCGGAAACGCTTGCACAAGCAGTGTTTCTTTCCCCAAGTACCCGTCTCATTGTTTTGTATGTCCTTCACTTGCCAGACACTTCACTCCCGACTCTCTATGGCTTTCCCAAAGCCCTGCCGTGCGCACTTTTTGGTGCGCCGCCTCTCGGGCGATGAGGATTAATCCAGTCGGTTATGGTATAATACCCGCCGCCCAAACAGGCAAACTTGGAGAGGTCGCGTAGTCTGGCCTAGCGCGCACGCCTGGAATGTGTGTAACCTGAAAGGGTTCGCGGGTTCGAATCCCGCCCTCTCCGCCAGAAATAAACGTAGGGACACGAGTATCGTGTCCCTACACATTTTTTAAAGAAGCAGAATTTACGGAGCGGCCTCCGGCGAGCCTGCAAACACGACCGGACCCTCCGGCGGCGAATCAGCCGGACGTCCCATCGGCATCGTCCTCGAGGTGTACAGCACGTCATAGAGGGTCGCTTCTTCCCAGTTGCCGCCGCCAAGAATATCGTTGCCCTTGGCTTCCGCCGAAGCACGCTGTGAACCAGCCACAATGCCAGCGTAAGAACTCAGGCTCAAGCGGGCGGAGGCGATTTCCACGTCAGAGCCATGGCATGACGAACAGGCCAGCGCCCCCGGATACCACAGATTGGCCTCGGTGAACAGCGGCTTGACGTCTTCAGAAAAGGTCCCCTGACAAGCCGCGCCGTTAAGGTCGGTGAAGTTAAAGGCGTCCTCCTCCGGGGAACCCGCCGCGACCCAGGCGCCGATCAGATCAACGCCATTCACGCTGCATTTGGCTCCTTGCGCGGCGCCGCCTCCTTCACCAGGCTGTGCGACGGGCAATGTAGCCGGGATCAGGGTCGGGATCGGCGTGCGCTCGGCCGGAAAGGCTTTGCCGCAATCCAGCGACCAGCCGCAGCCGGAGATAAAAACGAACGCCAGCCACACCGCGAGTATCACAATAAACGCTGCCACTACACCGTAGATCAATTTACGCGCATTATCCATAATCGCTCTCTCCTCTACGGGCCAAACGTGCGCACATAATTGACCACATCCCAGCGGTCACGCACTGTCAGATTTTCATTGAGCGCGGGCATACGTCCCGGCGATCCATTGGAGATGACCATGAAGACCGCGCCATCGCTGCCCGTCTGGACCGACTCTGTCGTCAGGTCCGCGGGTTGATTTTGCAAGAAGGGAGCCACGGAACCGGCGCCCTTGCCGTCCGCGCCATGACACAGCGCGCAATTCACGTCGTAGAGCAGTCTCCCTCGCTCGATCGAAACCCCGTCAGCCTGCACCGGATTGACCGGCGCGCCCATGCCAGGGATGTAGGCCGCGCCCTCGACCGGGATCGAATTCTCCGGCACGGGCAGCGGCTTCTCCATCGGGCGGAAAGAGGGCTGGATTTCCATAAAACTGAGCCAGTCCACCTTGATCACTTCATACGTGAACAAGTTAAGCACGCCCAAAATAACCACCACAACCGCGATCAGGATCAGAAGTCGTTTTATCAGGCTCATAGGTGCTGTGCCTCCGCAGGTTTGACCAATTCCGCCCCCAGGCCGGTCATCAGATTACTGAATTTCGATTCCGCATCCGGCGGGCAAGCGAACAGAATGGCGATCTTCCCGTCGCTGATCTCCGCCACGTATTCCTTCGGCTGATAGGACGGGAAGTAGCTGTCCAGGAAGACGCCCACGAAAGTGCTGATAAGCATCCCCAGCATGGTCATCTCGAAAATGATGACGATGGCCGGCGGCACGGCATACAAACCCTGCCCGCCGACATAGATCGGATACATCGCCGGCGTCCCAAACGCGAAGAACGCGCCGATCAGAAAACCGGCAACCGCGCCGCCCAGCGCCAAACGGGGAACGTTCGTCCAGGCGGACGGCCGCCCCAGGATGCGGTCGGAAACGGGCACGCCGGAGATGACGGTCATATCATCGTCGTCCACGCCCATCTCGCGCAGTTTGTCCAGCGCGGCGACAGCCGGATCGATATCCGCGAACAGGGCCAAAAGTGTTGGTTTATAAGACATCTCAAGAACTCCTTTCTGCCCTACTCGATCTCGCTGACGGTAGGCACGGTCGCTTTACCGACCTTGCGCAGCGAGTGCGCCAACTGACCTTCCTGCACTTCCCAAACCGGTACCAGCGGCAGGAACCGCGAGGCCAGCATGTACAGCAGAACAAAGAATGCGATCAGCCCAACTGTCAGCGAAATTTCTGCCGGACTGGGTTTGTAGATGCCCCAGGAGAAGGGATCACGGTTGATGCCCAGCGAAACGGGGATGATCAGATACCGTTCGATCCACATGCCGACGTTGATGAGCAGGCCTATCGTGAACATGGCCCACGGCTTGCGGCGGATTTTCTTGTTCCACAACGTCAGCCAGGGGATGACGATATTCGTGACCAGCATCAGACGCCCAAAGTCAGCCCGCCGGGCCTTCCTCGTGGAAGGCCAACAAGAAACGGGTAATGCCATCACCGCCATACCACTGGATAATATAATCGTTGAAGAAGAAATACGCCCAGGACATCGAAATGATCAGCAAGAGCTTGCCCAGGGCATCAAAATGTTCGGGGCGGATAAAGTATTTCATATTCTTCATCGTGCCCCGGACAACAGCCAGCACCATGCCCACCGCGCCGATGCCGGAGAGCAGCGCGCCGATCACAAAGTATGGGCCGTAGATGGTCGAATTCCAGATCGGGCGGGTCGCGACGGCAAAGTCCCAGGCCACGATGGTGTGCACCGAGAACATGACCGGCAAAATGGCGTAAGCGAAGATGCCCATCGCCTTGTGCAAATGGGTCCACTCGCCTTCAGTACCGCGGAAGCCCAGCGCCAGGATGCGATACGCTTTCTTCCGCCAGCCTTCCGAACGGTCACGCGCCATCGCCATGTCGGGGATCAGCGGCAGGAACAAGTACATTGTGCTCGCCAGCAGGTAAGTGTTGATCGCCAGGAAGTCCCACATCAGCGGCGAATGGAAGTTCGGCCACAAACCGCGCTGGTTCGGATAAGGGAACATCCAATAAGCCCGCCAAACGCGCCCCAGATGCAGGAAGATGGTCAAGCCTGCCGTTGCCAGACCGAACGTGGTCATCAACTCGGCAGCACGCGTGAATGGACGCCGGAATTCCGCCTTGAAGACACGCAGCAGCGCCGAGACGAACGTCCCCGCGTGGCTGATGCCGATCCAGAACACCAGGTTTACGATGAAGGCGCCCCAATAGTTCGGACGACGCAAACCGGTGATGCCCAGACCTTCCGAGATCATATAGCCCCAGACAGCAAACAGGCAGACCAGCACAACGACGGTCAGGAAACCCGCCACCACCCAAAACTTCCAACTGGTGGTGTGCATCGACTCCATGACCATGTCGTTCATTTCGCCGCGCGGCCGCGGGTCGAACATCAAATGTTCGCGGTGGTCTTCCTCGTGAGGATGAGATTGTGCATTAGCCGTTACGGTCATAGCCTGCACCTCCCTTCAAATAAGTTACCTGCGGCAGCGTGCCCAACTCTTCCAACAATTTCACGCCGCGGCCCGAGCGCACCTGTTTGCTGACGCGGCTTTCGGGATCATCCAGCCGCCCGAAAATGATCGCGTCCGCCGGGCAGGCCTGGGCGCAGGCCGGATCGGCCTCGCCGTCCATTACCTCGCGGCCTTCCGCCGCGGCTGCGTCCTCGGCGCGACGAATGCGCTGGATGCAGAAAGTGCATTTTTCCATGATGCCCCGCCGCCGGACAGTCACTTCAGGGTTCAGTTGATTGTTCAACGGATCAGGACGTTCGTAATCGTACCAATTGAAAGTGCGCGCCTGGTACGGGCAGTTGTTGGCGCAGTAGCGTGTGCCGATACAACGGTTGTAGACCTGCATATTCAAGTGCTCGGCTTCGCTGTGCATGGTCGCGAAGACCGGACAGACCGGCTCACAGGGCGCGTGCCCGCACTGCTGGCACATCACCGGCTGGAACGAAGTCGAAATTTTGGGATACTCGCCTTCCCAAAAACGCTCAATGCGCACCCAGTGCATGCCGCGTCCATAACCCGCATCTTCTTCGCCCACAAAGGAGACGTTATTCTCCATTGCACAGGCCGCCACGCAGGCCTGGCATCCGGTGCACAAGTCCTGGTCAATGACCATGCCCCACTTGCCGACCTCCTCGGGGCTGAAATCAGCCTTCACTTCAGGGATTTGATGTTCTGTCATCTCGCTCTCCTTCGCCTCTAATGCTCTTCAAGGCCATACACCCCAAGACGCCCTTCCATGCGGGACAGTTCGCGGCGTTTGCCAGTCTTTTCGACCTTGACGATCATCCCTGCAAAAGCCAGGTCTCCGGCTTCATTGAACATGATGCTCAACAGATCGATGGGATTGACGCCGCGTCCCTGGGCATAACGTCCATAGGCGGTATGGCCCTGCCCAAAGGGAATGGCGATCGTATCGGGACGAATGGCTGGATACCGATAAACAGGCGCTTCCACCACCCCAACCGGCGTGGTGATCCTGACCACATCGTCATCTGTAATGCCAAGCTCCTCGGCAGTACGCGGGTTCATCTCGACCCAGGTATTCCACATCACGGTCGTGGTCGGGTCGGGAATTTCCTGCAGCCAGGGCTTGTTGGCTCCGCTTTCGGCCAATATCGGTGAAACGAACGGGAAGAGATGCAGTTCCCCTTCCCCGCTGTATTCCGGCTCCGCCACAGACAGGCTCCTGGCGAACACACGGCTGGAGTCAATCGTTCCCAGGCTGTTCTCCTTCTGCCACCAACCGCCATATTGCTGGAATTGGGCGGAAAAGGTGTTGATCTCCGGCGCGCTGTATACCCCGCCATCGGCTTTCACCAGGTCGAGCAATTTGTGGCGGAGATAAGCCACCTCGTCTTCGAACGGCAGCGCCGCGGCCAGTTTGCCGCCTACGGAACGTACCGCCGCCAGAAGAACATCCGCGGTGGCGCGGGTGTTGTAGAACGGAGCCACCGTCGGCTGTGCGCCGGAGAGCACCGCCACGTCCGCGCCGGTCAGGACACGCTGATAGCCCCACGATTCCAGGCCGGTGTGGTCGGGGAAGATAAAGTCGGCCTGCATGGCCGTCTCGTCCGGGAAGGAGGCGAAAGAAACCACCAGCGGCACATTGACAAGCGCGGCTTCGAAACCCAGCGCCTTTGGCAGCTCGAAGAGCGGATTGACGCCATGCACGAACAGCGCCTTGATCTTCCCGTTCTTCATCTTCTGGACGAGCGTACTCATCTCCCGCATCGAAACGGGACGCTGGGCATTGCTCCCCAACGGCGTCGGCGGGTTGATGAAGACGCCGCCCGGCTGGCCCAGGTTGTCGGCCAAAACGTTGAGCGCCAGGATGGCGCGCGCCGCGTCCAAACCGTTGGTCTGTCCCAGCGGCGAACCGCCGGGGATGGCCAACGCGTGGCTCGTGTTGGCAAAAATGCGCGCCAGACGCCGCATCGTTTCTTCGGGGACGCCAGATTTCTCCGCAATGGCGGCAAGGTCCACATCCGCATAAGCGGGCGGCACGGTGCCTTCAGCCGCCTCGGACACGAGACTGCCAATCGCCAACGCGACCAGCCCCTCGGTCCCCGGCGCGACCGGGATCCACTCGTCCGCGGTGGCCGCCGTTTGCGACATGCGCGGCTCGAACTGCACCAAATAGCCGCGACGTCCGGCCATTCCCTGGCGCATTTTGGCAAACCCGCGCGTATTGGCGACGGGGGAAAGCCAGGTCTCCATGAAGTTCGCGCCGAAGGAGAACGTCACCTCCGCGCCGGCCAGGTCGAAATGCAGCAGGTCGCGGCGGCCAAATACAGCTTCGGCAGCCTGCATCAAGGTCGCGCGCGCTTCGAACATCCCCAATGCGCCATAGCGGACGGGAGCCAGTCCACTGATGGCCTTCGCCATGTCGCTGACCAGATCAAACAGGTGGTCAGGAGCCATGCCGACCAGGAAGGCGATCTCGTCAGGCTGGTAAGACTTGAAAGCCCCGGCCACCACGCCAACGGCAGCATCCCAATCCATCTCTGTAAAATCGCGGGAGCCGCGTCCCGGCTGTTTGAGAGGGCCTTGTACACGATCCGGGTTGTAAAGGCCCTGCAAGGCAGCCTGCCCGCGGGCACAGGTCTTGCCCAGGTTGACGGGGTTGAGCTTGTTGCCTTCCACTTTTATCGCTCGCCCCTGCATGGTGCGAACGACCAGGCCGCAGCCAGCCGCACACTCGCGGCAGGTGGTGGCATAGTACGTACTTTTCCCGTTGTAGGTATACTCCGGCATTTTGGTGTAGGGTTCGCGGTTGACGTAACGCGAGGCCGGGCCACAACCGGTAAGTACTGCGGTGGCCGCCGCGCCTGCCCCTGCAAGTTTGAGAAAATCTCGCCGGGAGATCTTTTTGCTCATATCAGTTCCTTTCCATGTCCATTCCCGGTCTATTGATGGCACGTGGCACAGTCGATCAATTTGGTCTCCTTCTCCGGAGCCAGTTCCTTGTGACACTTCAGACACCAGCCCATGTCCATGCCTTTTTGCGGCTCTGCGACGGTCATCTTGCTCAGGTCGCCGTGGCAGGTCTCACAGTTCACCCCGGCCGCAATATGCGGACGGTGGCTGAAATAGACGAAATCCGGCATCAGGGCCACCGGAACCCAGGGAATCGACACGCCATCCTCGACGTACTGAGCCAATTTGTCCAGTTCGGGAGTCTGCCTGTCAATCTGCTGATGACAGCCCCAGCACTTGGACTGGGTTGGCAAGCCCGCCGACTGTCCCTGCCACGCGCCCGGGTGGCAGTAAAGACACTGGACGCCCAGGCCAATGTGCAGGTTATGCCTGAACTCAATCGGCTGTTGCGGCAGTCGCTGGGTCTGATAAGCGCCCCAGGCGGCTCCGCCCACAAGGGCCAAGACAGCAATCGCCAGCACAGCACGTACCATGGGCTGTTTCAAAAAATTAACGATCTTTGCGCCCATACGCTCTCCTAAAATTGATTTTGATTTGCCAAAACAATGATCTACCGACGGCGGCGCAGCGCCCAGACAACCAACGCCACAATGCCGACCAGTACACTGATGAACACCAGACTGGAACTGAAAATGCCCAAGAAGGCCCCCAGGCCAGTCAGGATGCCGGTCCAAATATTCGTGGCCGGGCCGCCGAAGATGGTTCCAGGCCCGGTCTCAGAACTGCCCGAGCCGGAAGGCTGCGCCTCGACGCCAACCGGCAGGGTCTGTGCATATTTCAGAACGTCGCGCCCATCGGACGGAGTCCAGCCGAAGGTGTACCCGACCGGCATTTCGGTCCCGGCGACGCCGAAACGCGTCCGGTGCAAGAAACGCCAGGGGTCGCGGTTGGCAACAGAACCCAGGTATTCGTCCACGCCTTCCGAGCGAAAGATGATCTTCTTGCCATCCTCGCCGTGACATTCTGTACAACGCTGCTCGAAGAGCGCCTTGCCGTGGTCGAGATTCCCGCCGATGACCCTCAGCGAGGCCGAATCGATATATTGCGCGTCATCGATCAGTCCTTCTTTCAGAAAGACAGCCAGTTGGCGCATCGAGGTCGCGTCCATGTACTCTGAAAAATCGTGGGCGGGGTCTTTTTGACCCTGCAAATGGCCGACGATCTCATCGGTCGTCAGGCCATCGGCAGCCCGCATCACGTTGGGGAAGCCGGTATAGTGTGAGCCGGAACTGTACGCGCCCTCGTGCCCCTTATAGTCCCAACCATGGCACTCGGAACAGCGCCACGTATCTTCGCCGGAGCGCGTATTCGTGGTCTGACGCGCCCAGATGGGCATATCCCCCGCAGGCGGCTCGACGTTCAACACCGCGTACCAACGGTCATACAACTGTCCGCCAATGACCACATCATCGGTCTCCTGAGACATCTTGCTGGCAAAAACCATGCTCGTCCCGGCCAGCAGCAAGACGAGCAAAACAACACTCACCTGAATAAAGCGCTTCATAGCATTCACCTCAGTTTGTATGGCAGGTACTGGTTTCCACCACCTGGCTAATTATACTGTAAAAACTGACCATAGCCGATTAGATTTGACGGATTAAAACACAAAAAAGATATTTTTATCCTAATTATGGACCAGGCGTATTTCGATCAGGGCAAATTCCCTCACAAAGCAGCAACACCGAAACGCCGCCCGACAAGCTTCGTCCAGCCTCGCGCATGATATACTTACCACAATCCAATCGAACAGCGATTCCATGAAAATTCTGTCAAAAGCATCCCGCCCATTCTTTTTTATCATAGCAGGAATTGTACTGGCCTTCATAAGCGCAGCCCTGGGATCACCAACCCTGGCGCTGCAGGCCCTGACCCCCACCCCGCTCCCCACAACACTGCCCGCTGACCTGACGCCCCCGCCGGATACCCGCATCGGCTCGACCGACGGCATCCTGCTGGCCGCCATTCTCATCGTGCTCGTCATCATCATTCCCATCCTGTTGCATCGGCACTTGTGGATGCACCCTCCCGCACAAAAAGAAACGCCCCGCTAAAAACGGGGCGCTTTTTCAACCGCGTGCCTGCAGTTCCATCGGCAGCAGGCTGGCATACAAAAATTCGTGCGTGGGCGTCTCGACGCCGGCCTCGCGTCCCATCCGCACCACCGCGCCGTTTTGCGCTTCCAGTTCAGACGGCCGCCCGTCCATCAGATCGCGCTGCATTGAAGCCGTCACGTCGCTGGGCAGACTGTCGATGAAAACCATGATCTCCTGGACAATGCCGGCAGCAAGATTCACCCCCCGGGCAGCCGCGACCAGAGCAATCTCCTCCAGCGCCCGGATGAGCATCCGCCTCGTCTCCGGGACCCGGCGCGTGATCCCGATGGGTTGACGCGTCACCGCCCCGACGCCGCTGATCGCGGCGATGAACATGAACTTCCGCCACATCGCGGCCCGAATATCCGCCGGGACTTCGACCGTCACACCCTGACAGCGTTCGAAGGCCCGCTTCAGGGCAACGACGCGCGGCGTAACCCGCCCGTCCAGCTCGCCAAAGACGACCAGCGGCGGGATACCCACGTGCCGAACGAGGCCCGGCCCGGCGATGAAAGCGCTGATCTGACACAGACCGCCCACCACCCGTTCCGCCCCCAAAACATCCGCCAGTTGCGCGGGCGCCCCCACGCCGTTTTCGAGCGGCACGACCAACGTCTCCGCGCCGACCATCGGCTGCATCTGCCGCGCGGCCTCGGGAACCTGCCAGGCCTTGACCGCCACCAGCACAACGTCTGCCACGCCGACCTCGGCGGGATCAGCCGCCGCCTGCGCGGGCCGGACAGTGAAATCGCCCAGAACGCTCTCGACTCTCAGGCCGTCCCGCTGCATGGCTCTGAGATGCTCGCCGCGCGCGATGAACGTCACATCCTCGCCGGCTTGCGCCAGCCGCCCGCCAAAATAGCCCCCCACGCCCCCCGTGCCAAAGACTGCAATTTTCATATCATTTTCTCCCAAAATCCGCGGGGATCTCGCCCCAGGCATTCGTATCCCATTTCAGGATCGAGATCGCTCCGCCCCTGACGGGGCTTGCAGCGACGTGCTCCTGAAGCCAGGATTCGGCGCGCGCGATCAACTCGAAAAGCGGGGCGTTCCCAGCGTTGCGCGCCAACTTCGTGCCGCATCTCCCCTTTTTTACCCAGGCCATGGCTGTGACAGAATCGGTATAGATCGGCCAATCGCGGCCCTGGTTCTCCAGCCAGCCCAGCGCGTGGACGATGGCCAAGAACTCGCCGACATTGTTCGTCCCGCCCGCGAACGGTCCCTGGCGAAAGACCTGCTCGCCCGTCTCCGTGACCACGCCGCGATATTCGACCGGCCCCGGCGAACCGGAACAGGCCGCGTCCACGCACAACGAGGGCAAAACCGGTTTGGTCGCTGCGAAGAGCCATTGCTGCAAAGACGAGGCTTTGCCCTTGTACTCTTCGTATGCGCCATGAAAGGCGGCCTCGGCCATCTCGCGGGTGGGAAAAGCCTTGAACTGCGCGTCGGGATAGCCTTTTACCTGCGCCTCGCATTCCGCCCAGGAGGCGTATATTCCCGGTTTGCGCCCCTTCCAGACAACGTAGATCTTTGACTTTGTCATGCCACTATTGTACGCCATTTGGGCAAAGAAAAAACCTCCCGCAGGGTTGAACCCTGTGGGAGGCTGCAATTATCGTATTCAGAACCTGTCCAAAAAATGCGTGGTAGCGACTTCAGTCGCTTTCGGACAGGGATTTACGCTTCCACCACTTCGGCCTCGGTCACGGCGGTGAAGGTCAGCCCGTCCGGGCCGCGGTCGACGCGGATGGTGTCGCCCTCGACGAACTCGCCGGAGAGGATCTTCAGCGCCAGCGGATTCTGTAATTCGCGCTGGATGGTGCGCTTGAGCGGACGGGCGCCAAAGTCCGGATCGTAGCCGACATCGGCCAGGTATTCGCGAGCCGCCTCGCTGACCTCCAGGTGGTACCCCTTCGCCGCGATCAGCGCGCTGACGTGCCGCAGCTGGATGTCCACGATATGCGCCAGGTGTTCACGGCTCAACGGATGGAAGATGACGATCTCGTCCACGCGGTTCAGGAATTCGGGCCGGAAGTGTGCCTGCAGCACGCGGTTGACTTTGTCCCGCGTTGGGGCGACCACTTGGTCGTCCGTACTGCCCAACCACAACTCGCTGCCCAGGTTGGAGGTCATGATGACCACCGTATTGCGGAAGTCCACCGTGCGGCCCTGACCATCGGTCAGGCGGCCGTCGTCCAGCAGTTGCAGCAGCACGTTAAAGACGTCGCGGTGCGCTTTCTCGATTTCATCGAACAACACCACACTGTACGGGCGGCGGCGGACGGCCTCGGTCAACTGGCCACCCTCCTCATAGCCCACGTAGCCAGGCGGTGCGCCAATCAGACGCGCCACGGTGTGCTTCTCCTGGTACTCGCTCATGTCGATACGCACCATCGCACGCTCATCGTCGAACATGAACTCCGCCAGCGCGCGCGCCAACTCGGTCTTGCCGACGCCGGTCGGGCCGAGGAAGATGAACGAACCAATAGGACGATTCGGGTCCTGCAGGCCGGCGCGGGCGCGGCGCACCGCGTCCGAGACGGCAAGGATGGCTTCATCCTGCCCGACGACCCGCTGATGCAGGCGCTCCTCCATGTGGACGAGTTTCTCCATCTCACCTTCGAGCAAGCGGGAAACGGGGATGCCCGTCCAGCGGGCGACGATCTGCGCGATCTCTTCGGCGGTCACTTCTTCCTTCAAGAGTGCGCCCTCGGTTTGCAGCGCCTTGATGCGGTCTTCCTGCTCAGCACGCTTGTCTTCCAACTCGCGCAGGGTGCCGTAGCGCAGGCGGGCGACCTTTTCCAGGTCAGACTGCCGCTCGGCGCGCTCGATTTCGAGACGTGTCTGCTCAATCTGCTCCTTGATGTTCTGCAGCTCGGTAATCACGGACTTCTCGGTCTGCCAGCGGGCGTGCAGCGCCTTGGCCTTCTCGTCCAGGTCGGCCAGTTCCTGCTCCAATTTTTTCAGACGTTCCTTGGAGGCCTTGTCGCGCTCCTTCTTAAGGGCCTCGCGCTCAATTTCAAGCTGCATGATGGCGCGGTCCACCTCGTCCAGCGCCTGCGGCTTGGAATCGATTTCGGTGCGCAGACGGGCGGCGGCCTCGTCGATCAGGTCGATGGCCTTGTCCGGCAGATGCCGGTCGGCGATGTAACGGTGCGAGAGCGTAGCCGCGGCAATGACCGCCGGGTCGGTGATGCGCACGCCATGATGGATTTCGTAGCGTTCCTTCAGGCCGCGCAAAATGCTGACGGTATCTTCCACGCTGGGTTCCTCCACCAGCACGGGCTGGAAGCGGCGCTCCAGGGCCGGGTCTTTCTCCACATATTTGCGGTACTCGTCCAGCGTGGTCGCGCCGATCATGTGCAGTTCGCCGCGCGCCAGCATCGGCTTGAGCATGTTGCTCGCGTCCATCGAACCCTGCGCCGCGCCCGCGCCGACGACGGTGTGCATCTCATCCACGAACAGGATGATTTCCCCCGCCGCTTCGGTAATTTCCTTCAGCACGGCTTTCAGGCGTTCTTCGAACTCGCCGCGGAATTTGGCCCCGGCGACCAGCGCGCCCATGTCCAACTGGACGATGCGCTTGTGCTTCAGCCCTTCGGGCACATCGCCCTTGACGATGCGCTGGGCGAGGCCTTCGATGATAGCTGTCTTTCCGACGCCAGGTTCGCCGATCAGCGCCGGGTTGTTCTTCGTCCGACGGGAAAGGATCTGGATCGTGCGGCGGATCTCCTCGTCGCGGCCAATGACCGGATCGAGTTTCCCCTGACGGGCCAGCGCGGTCAAGTCACGCCCATATTTCTCCAGGGATTGATAGGTGTCTTCCGGGTTCTGCGAGGTGACGCGCTGCGAGCCGCGCACTTCGGACATGGCTTTCAAAATGGCGTCTTTGGTCAGACCGTATTGCGCCAGGCGTTTTCCCTCCACGCTTTCGGTCAGCCCCAACAACAGGTGTTCAGCGGAGACGTACTCATCCTGCATGCCTTTGGCGTAACGCTCCGAGGTTCGCAGTACGTCCGCAGCGGGGCGCGACAGCCCAACGTCCACGTTCGCACCGTGGATCTTCGGACGGCTTTCCAGGTCGCGCTGGATTTCTTCGCGCAGCCCCAGCACGCTGCCAGACACCTTGGTCACGATGGCAGGGACGACACCCTCATCCTGCTGAAGCAACGCGGCGAGCAAATGGATCGGTTCTATCGCCTGGTGGTTATATTCCTGCGCCAGGCGTTGCGCTCCTAAAATAGCTTCTTGAGATTTTTGTGTGTATTTGTCCAGGTTCATGGAACCCCTCCTCAATAAAATGCCAACAAATCCGCTTTTAGACGAAGCGGTCAGCTTTATTGTAGGAGGCGTCCGTTTGAAGAAGGTTAGCGAGGTATTAGAAGAAAGTTAGCAAAGGAAAAGGCCTCATGGAATCCATGAGGCCAATCACGACAAGGTCGTTTTGAAGAGACCAAGGTTACGGGATAAGCGCCTCCCACGTCGCGCCGCCATCGGTCGTGCGGTACAGGGAGCGGCGACCCTCGCCATCTCCCGTCAGCACCCAGCCCGTGGACGGGGAGACAAAGTCCAGGCGGGACAGCGTGTCGCCCGGCTCGAAGTTCGTCGAGCGGAACTCCCACGTCGCGCCGCCGTTGTCGGTGACCATGATGACCGCGCCGCCATCCCAGACCCAGAAATCGCGCGGCGAGGCGACGGCATACCTGCCGTTCATCGTGACCGGCAGATCGACCGTCCAGGTTTCGCCGCCGTCCTCGGTGAGATAAAAAGCAACCGCCATATCTTCACCGAGCAGGCGCACCGGCAAGACTCCTTCGAAGGCGTCGAAAAAGAGCGGCGCTTCGACCGCAACCTGGGCATTCTCGAAACCTTCCGGCAGGCTCGGAGCTTGCTGCGCCCAGGTAAAACCGCCATCTTGCGTACGATAGAGCCAGAAATAGCCATCCTGCGGAATCGAGCCGCCGATCCAGCCATGCTGCGGATCGCGGAAGGCGATGCCGTTTTTGATGCCGCTGAAAGGCAGGCTGTCGTCCAGGCCGGGTTGGTGGATGAAAACCCGATTCCAGTCGCCGCCGCCGTCAGCCGTCTGCCAGATCGCCACGCCCATCGAACCTGCGCCGGCCCCCAACCCCGTCAGGGCGTAGCCATTCTCCGCGTCCAAAAACCCGATGTCGGAACGTCCAAAGGGCGTGTTCCTCCAGCGCCAGGTCTGACCGCCATCGGTTGTGCGGTAGATCGTGCCGACCATCGGGCCGTCCACGTCTTCGATCAGCACCCACGCCGTAGACGCATCCAGAAAAGACGCCGGGGCATACGCCGGATCGTTGAACAGATCGTCCGGGGTGACGTCCAACCAGGTCACGCCGCCGTCTTCCGTACGCAGGACCATCCCTTCGCCCAACCCCCAGCCGTTGTTCTCGTCCAGCATGTCGAACTGCGTCAGGGCAGGCGCGGCGACCACCCGCGGCGCGGGAACGGGCGTTTCGACGACGGGCGTTTCAGTGACGGGCGTTTCAGTGACGGGCGGGAATGCGGGGATGCCGCAAGCCGCCACAATCAGCACCGAGACGGATAGAACCAACCATTTTTTTATCATCCGATTCACACTCCTTTCAACCTGCCAACGTTCTCTACCCCAACCACTCGATGATCGTCGCTTCGCCCTGCCCGACGCCGACGCAGAGCGTCGCCAGACCATAGTAGGGACGCGACTCATGCGGCGCGCGGCGTTTCATCTCGTGCAGCAGCGTGGTCAGAATGCGCGCGCCGGAGCAGCCCAGCGGGTGACCGAGCGCGATCGCCCCGCCGTTGACGTTGACGATCTCCGGATCCATGCCCAATTCCCGCATCACGGCCAGCGACTGCACGGCGAAAGCCTCGTTAAGTTCGATCAGGCCGATGTCGTCCAGCGTCAGGCCGGCGCGCTCGAGCGCCTTGCGCGTGGCCGGCACCGGTCCCATGCCCATCGTGCGCGGCGCCACGCCCGCGGCCGCGGAAGAGATCACGCGCGCCATTGGCTTGAGTCCCAACCCGGCGGCTTTTTCCGCGCTCATCATCAACACCGCGGCCGAGCCATCGTTCAAGCCGGAGGCGTTCCCGGCAGTGACCGTGCCGTCCTTGCGGAAGGCTGGCCTGAGTTTGGCAAGCTTCTCCATGCTGGTATCCCGCCGCGGGCGTTCATCGGTATCGAAGGTAACGGGATCGCCTTTCCGCTGGGGAATGGTTACCGGAACGATCTCCTCGGCGAATCTCCCGTCGTCGATGGCGGCAACAGCCCGCTGGTGAGAGCGCAGCGCAAAAGCGTCCTGCTCCTCGCGGGTGATATGCGTTTCATCCCAAATATTCTCCGCCGTCTCGCCCATCGCTTCGGTTCCGTAAAGCTGCTCCATCTTGGGATGCGGATAGCGCCAGCCGAAAGCCGTATCCCACATGGTTCGATTGCCGTAGGGATAGGCCATCTCCGGTTTGGGGACGGAGAACGGGCCGCGCGTCATCGACTCGACGCCGCCGGCGATAAAAACATCTCCTTCGCCGACCTTGATGGCGCGCGCGGCCTGATTGACCGCGTTCAGCCCCGACGCGCACAGCCGGTTGATCGTCACCGCGGCGACCTCGACCGGGAAATCGGCCAGCAACGCCGCCATGCGGGCCACGTTGCGGTTGTCTTCTCCGGCCTGGTTGGCGCAGCCCAGATAAACTTCCTCGACGATGGCGGGATCAACGCCTGTGCGCTCGACGATGGCCCTGAGCACAATGGCAGCCAGGTCGTCGGGACGCACCTTCGCCAGCGCGCCGCGGAAATTGCCGATCGGCGTACGGACGGCGTCAATAATTACGGCTTCGGGCATGTTACCTCCGGTTGTCAGTAGGCGGTTTTCAGTGAGCAAAGCGATTCTACCACCGCGCGCGTGGCTTGCCGTGCTATAATCCGCCCTACTTTCAAGCTTAAAAACTATAACTCGAATCGGGAAGCCGCGTCGCGCCGAATTTTCCGTTTGACGCCGTTTATCAGGCGATCTCCAAGCGGCTGACCGATTCCGTCAAAACAGGCGCTGTGCACTTCCAGCTCGCTGTTTGCAAACTTCAACCTGTAACCAACTATGAACTTCCTTATCACCGGTGCAGCCGGTTTTCTCGGTTCGGCGCTTGCCAACCATCTCGCCCGCGAGGGACATCAGGTACGCGGCCTGGACGATCTCTCGACCGGCGACCCGAAGGCGCTCTCGCCCGACGTGCATTTCACGCGCGGCGACGTGAACGACCGCCCCAAGTTGTGGACGCTGCTCCAAGACGTGGACTGCGTCTATCACCTGGCGGCGCGCGTCTCCGTCCCGGAATCGATACTCTATCCGCGCGAGTACAACGCGGTCAACGTCGGCGGGACGGTCAGCCTGATGGAGGCCATGCGCGATGTCGGCGTGCGGCGCGTCGTGCTGGCTTCGTCCGGCGCGGTCTACGGAGATTTGGCGGAACAACCCATCCGGGAGAGCACCGCGCCCAATCCGCATTCGCCGTACGCGGTCTCCAAACTGGCCGCCGAGCATTACGTCCACACCATCGGCATGCTGTGGGGCATCGAGACGGTCAGCCTGCGCATCTTCAACGCCTACGGGCCGGGGCAGCATCTGCCCGCCTCGCACCCGCCGGTTGTGCCGCATTTCCTGCGTCAGGCCCTGCGCGGCGGGACGCTGGTCGTCCACAGCGACGGCAAACAGACGCGCGACTACGTCTACCTGGATGACGTGGTAAAAACCCTGGTGGCGACTGCCACCGCGCCGACCATCAACGGGCTGGTCATCAACGTTGGTTCGGGCACCGAGACCAGCGTGCGAGACCTGATCGCCCTGGTGCAGGAAGTGACCGGCAAAACGGTCGAGACCGTCTACAACCCGCGCACGTCGGGCGGCGTCTCGCGCATGTGCGCGGACTTGTCCCTGGCGCGGGCAAAACTGGGCTACCAGCCATCGACCTCGTTGGAAGATGGCCTGCGGTTAACGCTAGAGAGAGATGCGAGGTTTAAGGTATAACCACAGAGAGCGCAGAGTTCACAGAGATTTAAGAAAAGAGAGAAAATGAAGCCTGTCTTGCCTTTGAATTGATTGAGCGAGGATTTCGGATTGAACAACAAAAAGCCTTGCCCGTTGTCTATAAATCCATCGAACTTGATATAGGCTACAGATTGGACTTACTGGTTAATGAAAAAGTGATCGTTGAAATCAAAGCAGTAGACAGTCTCGCCCCCATACATACAGCGCAGTTGCTTTCTTACCTCCGTCTTTCGGAACGTAAAGTCGGTTTGCTGATTAATTTCAACGTCAAGTTGCTCAAGCATGGCATCAAACGCCTCGTCAATGGCTCTCTTACCTAAACTCTTTTCTCCGCGCTCTCCGTGAACTCTGTGGTAAATTCTATTCTCCCCCGCGAATTCTACAACCGCCCCACGCTGACCGTCGCCCGCGAGCTGCTCGGCGCGATCCTTGTGCGCGTGGAGAACGGCGCAAGGGTCGCCGGGATGATCGTCGAAACGGAAGCATACGTCGGGGAGAGCGATCTCGGCTGCCATGCCAAAGCGGGACGAACGCCGCGCACGGAGGTCATGTACGGGCCGCCGGGCCGCGCGTACGTCTACTTCACTTACGGGATGCACTGGATGCTGAACGCGGTCACCGAGGCGGAGGGATTCCCGGCGGCGGTGCTGATCCGCGCCATCCAGCCCGTCGAGGGGATCGAGGTCATCGCGGCGCGGCGTGGGACGCAGCCGCGCGCCAGATGGACGGATGGCCCGGCCAAACTGACCCAGGCGCTGGGCATTGACAGGGCGCTGAACGGCGCCGACTTGTGCAACCCGGATGCGGGCCTGTGGATCGAAGCGGGCAAGTCGATTCCCGGCGAGAGCGTGACCATCGGCCCGCGCGTGGGTTTAAATACTGTACCGGAACCCTGGAAATCAAAACCCTGGCGGTTTCTGGTCAGGTAAGAAACTGCATGTCATCGCGGGGAGGGCGTGAGTCCGACAGTCGCGCAGCACAGTGAGCGATCTCCGCCCTTGACGAGGAGATTGCCACACTCCGCTGCGCTTCGTTCGCAATGACAGGACAAAAAGGAGACAATATGGGCCTTTTAGAAGGAAAGACCGCCCTGATCTTTGGGCTGGCAAACAAACGCTCGATCGCCTGGGGCATCACCCAGGCCATGCACCGCGAGGGGGCGCGCATCGGCATCAGCTACGCCGGTGAAGTGCTGGAACGGCGCGTCTTCCCGCTGGCCGAATCGATCGGCTGCGATTTCGTCGAAGCCTGCGACGTCACCAAAGACGAAGACATCGAGGCCGCAGCCGCCAAAGCCGCAGAAAAATTCGGGAAAATCGACATTTTGGTGCACTCGATCGCCTTCGCCAACCGCGACGAGTTGAACGGCCCCTTTTACAACACCAGCCGCGAGGGCTTCCGCATGGCGCTGGATATCAGCGTCTATTCGTTCGTGGCGCTGGCGCGCGCTTTCCAGCCGTTGATGAACGAGGGCGGCGCGATGCTGGCAATGACCTACCACGGCTCGGTCAAGGTCGCCCCGCACTACAACGTGATGGGCGTCGCCAAGGCCGCGCTGGAAGCCTCCACCCGCTACCTGGCGTATGACCTGGGGCCGCAAGGGATACGCGTCAACGCCATCTCGGCCGGGCCGATCCGCACGCTGGCCGCGGCCGGCGTGAGCGGCTTCAAAAAGATGTACCGCGCCTTCACGGAGATGGCCCCGCTGCACCAGCCCGTCACCATCGAGGATGTGGGCAACGCGGCGGTCTTCCTGTGCTCCGACATGGCGGCCAAAACCACCGGCGAGGTGCTGTACGTCGATTCGGGCTACAACATCATGGGCGTACCGGACGTGGACGCGGGGTAAGTGATCGTCATTCCGGAAAGTTTCGAAAAGAGGAGAAAAGGCTGTGGAGCGATCCGCAGCCTTTTTTGTTGGAAATTAGAGGAGGGTTTAGCCTGACAGTCTGCTCCTGCAGCGAGGGGATTCAGGCTTTCCCAAAACAAAAAGACGCGCAAAGAACACACGCCTTCGGAAATGTGTACCCCCGCTGAGACTCGAATACTATCCCCTCAATGGGGGCTCAGGCTTTCTCAAAACAAAAGGACGCGCGAGGAACGCGCGCCTTCAGGAGTATGGTACCCCCGCTGAGACTCGAACTCAGGCTTTCGGCTCCGGAGGCCGACGCTCTATCCGCTGAGCTACGGGGGCGTTTGCGGGTGGGATTTTACCACGAATTCAAAACCTCCCGCAGGACTCGAATCTGCGGGGAGTGATGGTCATGCCTGCGCTCCTGGCGCCAATTGCCCCAACTCGGTACGCAATTTCCGGATGATGGCTGCGTTTCCCTGCTCATCGCCCAGGGTGGCAAATTGCTGTTTCTTGTGCGCCAGTTCACCGCATACCTGGTAAAAACGCTGGGTCGCTCTATAACGCCCGTTGAAGATGGCCGTCAGCCGGGCGAAGGACTGCGCCCAAGCGGACGTGGCAGTGCGGTATTGCCCCGCGGTCATCAATCCCAGCGAGACTTCTTCTCTCAAGTGTTGTTTGAGCAGTTTTCTCTCGCGGGCAACGGCCCAGACAAGAAAGATGAACATGAAGAACCAGCCGCCCCAGTCAATGAACGTTCCCACTGCGAGGCCGGAGAGTCCCTTAAGGAAAGAGGCCAGCGTGTTATGAACGCTGTGTGTGAAGATCGCCAGTCCGAAGCCGAGCAGCGGCGCGATGAATTTGACAAAGACCGAGCGGCTCAGGCGGGCGACGGCCAGCCCGATGCCAGTGAAGGCCGTGTAGAACGGGTGCTGCCATCCCACCAGGACGACGCGCACGAACACCAGGAACCAAAGCCCTCCCCAGCCGTTTTCCTGGAAGCCATACGTGTAAATGTAGTACGTATTCTCGGTTGCAGCGAAGCCCAACGCGACGATGCCAGCGTAGACGATGCCATCCAGCACCGAGTCGAACTCGCGGCGGAAGAGCAAGAAGACGATCAACACCGCCAGCCCTTTCAGGCTCTCTTCCACAATCGGAGCGATGACCGAACCGGTCGTCAGGTCGGTGGCGGCCTCGGAGCCGGTGAAGAAATAGACGCCCAGCCCCAACACAGTGTTGATGATGAAGGCGCCGCCCGCGGCGATCAGCGCGCCCCAGAAAAAGACCGCCCCGAGCAGCACTTTGGGTTCCTTCTCATAGCGGTCGGACCAGTAGAGCAGGTAGGCGAAGATGAACATGGGCACGAAACCGAAGAAGACCGACGTAAGAAAGGGCATTTTTCCTCCTTGGTGGGGCGTCGCGGTACTTAAGCAAGGTCAGCGGTTGAAAATCAGCCCGCGTTCGAGCACCGTCCTGCCGGACGTGGACTGGCTCTATTCTACCGATATATCTTCAAAAATCAAGCGTGTCCGCTCGATGTGTGTGTTCTCGAAGGAAATCTTCATCTCCGACAATATCTCCTCCGGGCGTCCCGTTGCGCCGCCGCGCGCCGAAAGGCGCATGAACAGAAGCGGATGCCCGTCATCGCCGGGTTCGAGCAGGTGCAGCGCATAAATCAACGGACGCAGATCGTAGGCTTTGCCGCGCCGCTCACGGGGCAGGGACTCGGCGTCCATAACGGCGGCCAGCCGTTGGTCCAGGTCTGATGCGTCCGGCGCGTCCAGCAGCGTGACCTCGTACTCCGCCGCGGCGACCTGCGTCTGCAGGGTCGGGCCGCGCGGGTCCACTTCCCGAATATCCAAAATAGTTAATCCGGGCGGCGCGGCATCCTGTAGCTGCTGCGCCATTTTCTGATGGTCGTCCCGGGCGGCATCCGTCAACCAGATATCCATGATCTCGGCGCGGCTGGCAAATCCCAGCGGCAGCGCGGCGGCGAGTTGGATTTTTGGCTGCGGGTGAAAACCCTGGCTGTAGACCAGCCGAAGTTTGGCGCGGCGGATGGTGCGGACCAAAACGCGGTGCAGGTCGAGATGACCGCTGTAGCGCAATGCGCCCTGTTTGGCAAAGGTGATGCGAAGGCGGCGTATCTCCGGGTTACCCATGACTCGCCACCCGCTTCTTTTCCTTTACTTCAGGGCACTTCCAGCCCTCGCCCGGATTCTCGCGGCGCATTCCTGCAAAAGTCGGCAGGATGCCGCAGGCGTAGCACTGCTCGCGGCAGTCAACGCGGATTTCGCCCTCCAGCGACATGCGGAAATCCTGGAAAAGGAACTTCTTGCTCACCGCGGTGGAGATATGCTCCCACGGAAAGACCTCGTCGGCGCGGCGCGGGCGGTGGGTGTAGAAGTCCGGGTCGAGACCGTTGTCAGCAAGGGCCTCCGTCCAAACCTCGTAGCGGCGCTGGTCGCCCCAGGCATCGAACTTGGCGCCCTTCCGCCAGGCGCTGTAAATGACCTCGGCCATGCGCCGGTCGCCGCGCGTGAGGAAGGCTTCGATCATCGTATCGCGCGAATCCGTCCAGGAGAGTTTAATGTTCCGGTTGCGCAGGTTGCGCCTGAGCAGCTCCTGCTTGGCCTCGATCTGCTCCTCCGTGTCGCAAGCCACCCACTGAAAAGGCGTATGCGGTTTTGGCACAAAAGTCCCCACACCGGCATGTACCTTGGCCTTGCGTCCGATCACCTTGCGGCCCTCGTCCAGCACGCGGTTGCACAGAGCGGCGATGGCCCTGACGTCATCGAGCGTTTCCGAAGGATGGCCGATCATGAAATACAGTTTGATCGTCGTCCAGCCGCGGCTGTAGATCTGGCGCGCCGTTTCCAGCAATTGTTCGTCGGTGATGAACTTGTTGATGATGCGCCGCATCCGCTCGGTGGCCGCCTCGGGGGCGAGCGTGAAGCCCGACGTGCGCCGTTTTTTCAGGCTTTCCATCAGGTCGACCGAAACCGACTCGATGCGCAGGGAGGGCAGCGAAACGCTCAACTTGCGGTCGAGAAACCGTTTGCTGACCGCATCCACCAGCTCGACAATGTGGGTATAGTCGGACGACGACAAGGAGAGCAGCGCCAGCTCTTCGAAGCCGGTCGCGTCGATCGCTGCTTCCGCCGCTGCAAGGATTTCCTCCACGCTTCGCTCGCGGACGGGGCGCGTGGTCATGCCCGCATGACAGAATCTGCACCCGCGCGTGCAGCCGCGCATCACCTCCACCGGGGCGCGGTCGTGGACGATCTTGATATTCGGCACGATAAAGCGCGTCGGCGGAGGCGGCAGTTTGCCCACGATCCGTTTGACGATCTGTTCGGGCGCTTCGGGCACGCGCGGCGTAATTTGCGCGACGGTGTCATCGTCGTGATAGGTCACTTCGTAAAGCGAGGGGACGTATACGCCGGGGATCTTCGCGAGCGCTCTCAGTATGTCGCTGCGAGAAGCGGCAGCTTGCAACGACATGCCGCATTTTTGCACCGTCTCAATAATCTCATGAATAACATCTTCCCCCTCGCCAATGACGAACGCGTCGATGAAAGCGTGCATCGGTTCCGGGTTCATGGCCGCGTGTCCGCCCGCGATGATGAGGGGATGCCCCTCGCCGCGTTCCGTGCTGCGAAGCGGGATCCCGGCCAGGTCGAGGGCGTTGAGCGTGTTGGTATAGAGCGTCTCGTAGGGCAGCGTGAATCCGACGATGTCGAAATCGGCCAGCGCGTGCTTGCTCTCCAGCGCATAAAGCGGGATGCCGTGCCCGCGCATGACGGCTTCCATGTCCGTCCAGGGCAGGTAGGCGCGCTCGGCCAGCGCGTCGGGGCGTTGATTGATCTGGTCGTAGAGAATTTTCAACCCCATATTCGAGACGCCCAGATCGTAGATGTCCGGGAAGACCAGCGCTACTTTGGTTTCGGTTTTGTCCCAATCCTTGGTGATGGCGTTGTATTCTCCGCCCACATAGCGGCCGGGCTTTTGTACCGTTAAAAGAACGCGTTCGAGGCGCGTTTCAATCTGTTCGGGAGTTAGCATTTTTTTATTATACCTGACAAGAACTGTCTAAAAAGGAGGGCATAACGCATATCCCGGGGCCTTCCCGAAGCCCAACCAAGCGCCTTTTTTGGGCCGCAGATTTTACGGGCCGGACGGATGCCCCCGTTTTTCGGGAAGATTCTCCGCGATCGCCGTACGGTCCGTTGGCGAGCCGCGACCCTGAAAAAGCCCCGACGCGCGTCATGGCAAATCCCAAGGGGCCAAAATGAATAGCTCCAATGGGGCAATGCGGGAATACCACAAATACCCTTAGAATTTGTTTGAGTTAAGGAGGTACGTAATGAAGAAGATACTGTTTCTGCTCTTTGCGGTTGTGTTGTCTGCCTGCGGCGCTGTAGCGCCCGTCCAGCCGACCGCCGCGCCGCCAGTTGTTATTACCGTGCTGGTGCCCGTAGAGGTTACACAGCCGCCGCCGCCGGCATCGCCGACTGCGATTCCAACAGAACCCCCCGCCCCGACCCCGACACAGGAAATGCCGGCCGCTGTCCCGACCAACACGCCCGAGCCCGAAGTGTTGCCTACGGCCACAGCCCAATCGGGCGTTGGCGGCACCGTATTTACGAATGTCAGCCGTTCGGCCGACAAATTTTCCCTAAATTGTCTGCCGACCGAAATCACCTTCAGCCTGACGAGCGTCGATCCCTATATTACCGAGGTAGACCTCTATTACCGCATGGAAGACCAACTGTCCGGCGAGATCAGCACCTGGTCAAATGCCGGGAAAATGGAACCCGACGGGAACGGGAATTACTCGATCGTCTTTACGGCGCTCGACGTGAATCCGGATCTGCGTTACGAGAACGGCTGGCTGGACTATCAATTTGTCGGCACCAACAAATACGGGGATGTGGTTGGGCGCAGCCAGAAAATCGTAAAAGAAGTCGTTTTCACCCGCCATTGCCCGTAGCTCAACCGTGAGACAGCAAAAAACGAGGGCGAGATTTTCGCCCTCGTTTTTTGTTTGGACCTTGTCCGAAAAATCTTTGCGGCCGCGATTGAACGACTGACCCTTGCAGGGCGCTGCGCAAAGCCGTTACCGCTGTCGAATTTTCGGACAGATAGTTAATCTGCTACACGATTGGTTGCTTGGCTGTCTTCTCGCGGCCGAAGAGCCACAATGCGCCCAGACCGAACAGAACGACCAGCAGTTTGAGCAGCCAGCCGATGGGGGGGATGCTCATCAGTGTCGCGAGGACAACGACGCCGACCACCAGCGGCCAAACTTTGTGATCGACCAATTCCGGTTTGACGCGGGCCAGGATCAACTTGCCGCCCAGCACGCTAACGACGATCTTTGTCACGTAGGCGACGGTCAGCACGAAACCAACGATCAGCGCAAATATGAGCAGCAGGCCCAGCCAGATGACCGTGCAACTGAGGCCGCCCAACGTCAGGAAGCCGAAGATGATCGCGCCGAGAACCATGGCGAACAAAATCACCAGAAGCGTAAAGTAGAAGGCCGCATAGCTGACCACGCCCCATCCCAGGCTGGGCCAGGGGTGAATTTGCAATTTGTCGCCTGCACCCTTAATCAATGTTGGGAAGAGCCAGCCCAGCAAGAGACCGACCGCGATCAAGGTGATGATGGTGCGCAGCAGGTCGAGCGCCCAAAATCCGACCAATTCGGCAGGGGTGGGCGGAGTCGGGGGGACGTATCCTTCACCACCAACCTGTGGCGTTACGCGCACGACCTCTCCTGCCACGGAATTGGCAGGGATGCTCAAGTCTTGGTTGGCAGTGTACGTCAGGCTGCCGCCGATCCTGGCTTCGTCGGAGATCGTCAACCCAGAGGGAACCGAAGGTATGGGAATGCCTGTTTGCGGGCCGAAGAACATCGGCGGTCGGTCTTCCGTCGCTTCGTCAACATAAGCTCTGACGTCTCCTTCGACAGAGCCGCTCAGTTCCAGCGCGGATGTCCCGGCCAGAATGTTTCCGGCGACATCCCCAGCGATCAGGGCCTGTGCGCTGCCGACGACCACGTCGCCGCCAACCGCGCTGCCGGACCTGGTTTCCAGGCTGGCGCCGCCAAAGAGCAGATCGTCGCCGATCTCCGCGTCCGGACCGACCTGAATGGCCATGGCAAAGACGCGCACGTCATCGGTGACCGTGCCGTTGATAACGACAGTTTGCGCGCCGACGACCAAGTCGCCTTCAACAGTGCCGTTGATGGTGACGCTTTGCGCACCAGCGTACAGGTCGCCCTTGATCGTGCCGTCCACGACGATCTCTGCGGCGGCGATATACAGATCATCTTCGACAACTTCGTCAGCGGGGATGACCACCCGATCCCCCTCCCGGCCTCCGAAGGCCTGCGCCGAAGGGACAACAGCCAGCGCCAGCAGCATGAAGATGGCCAGGGTTGTAAGCAATTTATATGCACGAGACATAACATTCTCCTTACACGTGATGAAAAGATTCGATGGCGTTTCGTGAATGATATACGAAATAGCCCCCAAATGGTTGCAAAAAGCAGGGACAGGTCTAAACCCTGTCCCTGCTGCAAACAAACCAGCTCATAACTTGTCAGGCTTTGGAGATCGTCTTCCGTGCGCTGCGAAAACGCTTGGTAATCCCTCTTTTGAGCAGGTCGATGGCTTCTTCATTCTCCGCCGCGATTGCCAGATCGAGCGGCGTCTTGCCATCGCTATTCTTGACCTTCAAGTCAGCGCCGTTGAAGAGCAGCAATTTGAGCATGGCGACCTGCCCGCTTTGGGCAGAGATGTGGAGCGGGGTCAGACCGCCCCGCTGGGGAACGTTAGGGTCGGCGCCGTGTTCGATCAGCAGGCGGGCAATTTCGAGATGTTTGCCGACAGCTGCCGCGTGCAACGGCATTGCCCGGTCGTCGTTCTTGGCGGTCGCGTTGACCCACGCGCCGGCTTTGAGCAGATAGTCCACGATCTCGTCGTGACCAAAATAGGCCGCCAGTTCGAGCGGTTGAGAGCCATCTTGGGCATAGGCGTTGACCAGGTCCGGGTCTTTCGCCAGCAAGCGGATGATGTGTGTGATCTTGCCGATGGCGGCGGCTTCGAAAATGGTCAGCAGCACTGTGCGGTCGGCCAACAGGCTGGCAATTTCAGGCTGTCCGGCGTAGGCAGCTGCCAGAATAGGCGAGTTCCCCTTTACGTCGCGGGCGTAGATCAGGGTCGAGTCGGCTGCGAGCATTTGGGACACCTTCTCAAAGTCTCCCTCCTGGATAGCGACGAAAAATTCCTTGGCGTCGGTCACGTAGTTTCTCCGAAAACGGGAGCAGGCCGATCGTCTGGGGCTGCTCCGAAAATGTTTATATGACGGGTTTGCCGTCTTTGTAGAACAGGTCGCCATCCAGGGTGACTTCGGCGTCGTGCATGTCGCAGATCATATCCCAGTGCAGGCCAGATTCGTTCTTGCCGCCGGCTTCCAGGATGGCCGCGCCGACCGCCAGATGGATGGTGCCGCCGATCTTTTCGTCGAAGAGCAGGTTCTTGGTGAAACGCTGAATGCCGTAATTTGTGCCGATGCCCCATTCGCCCAAGAAGCGCGAACCGGCGTCGGTATCCAGCAGGGCGGTCAGCAGCTCCTGGTTTTTACCGGCTTTTTCCTTGACCACTTTGCCATCTTCGAACCACAACTCGATATCGTGGATCTCTTGCCCGTCATAGATGGCGGGATAGCGGAAGCGGATCCAGCCGTTGGCCGAATCCTCGATGGGACTGGTGTAGATCTCGCCATCCGGGAAGTTGTTCTGGCCACTCGCAGGGACAAAAATGCGGCCTTCGACGGACATGGTCATGTCCACGTTTTCGCCCTTGAGAACGGCCTGCTTCCGCCCATTGAGCCAGTCGATCAGCTTTTGCTGCTTTTTGCCTTCCTCGCGCCAGACCGCGACCGGATCGTCTTCGTTGAGCATGCCTGCCCCGTAGACGAATTCGCGGTAATCGGGCAAACTCATGTCGGCTTCCTGGGCCATCGCGGTAGTGGGAAAGACGGTTATCACCCAGTTCAATTCTTTTTTGGCTGTACGCTCCATATAAGTTTTCATAAATTGCGAATAGGAGTTGCTGCGGTAGCGGGCCATGCGCTCTGGGTCGACGCCGCTCAACGAACGGGTGTTGTGCTTCGCGTCAATGCGCAGCAAGGCATCGAAGGTCTCCACGCGCATCTTGGCGGTAGGGGAGTAATAGTCCAGTTGCGCGTCTGACGCGTATTTGAAGAATAGCTCTTTGGCCCCGGGAATCTCATTCGAAACATCAACATGTGCGCCAACTTTTATGGCTTCTTCGAGTACGGCCAGGTTGAGTTCGTCCGCCAGGGGTGATGTCCACAGGAATAGTTCCTGACCGGCTTTTAGCTCCAGCGAGTAATGGATCAGCACTTTGGCAAGTCTGGTCACACGAGGATCGGGCATTTCGATTCGAATCCTTTCGAAGTTATAAAGTCTGAGACCATTATACCCAGGCGCAGGTGACCAAATATGTCGGAACCCTTGCAAATTTAGGGAGATTTCTTGGCGGCGGGCCAGCTATGGCAAATCATTCACCGATGATCTTGACCAACACACGCTTGCGACGGCGGCCGTCGAATTCGCCGTAGAAGATTTGCTCCCAGGGGCCGAAATCAAGCTTGCCATCGGTGATGGCGACAACGACCTCCCGTCCCATGACCTGTCGTTTAAGGTGCGCATCGGCGTTGTCTTCGCCGGTGTCGTTGTGGCGGTACTGGCGGATGGGTTCGTGCGGGGCGAGTCCTTCCAGCCATTTCTCGTAGTCCTGGTGCAGGCCACGTTCGTGATCGTTGATGAAGACCGATGCGGTGATGTGCATGGCGTTTACCAGACACAATCCCTCGCGGACGCCGCTCTCGCGCAGCGCCTCGTTGACCTGCGGCGTAATATTGATGAAGGCGCGGCGGGTGGGGACGTTGAACCAGAGTTCCTTGCGGTAAGATTTCATGTCTCCTCGTTTCCGGGTTATTCCCTTTCCAGGAATTTTACCGTTAAGTTTGTTGTGGTGATCGGTCTGTGTCCCCGAATGACCGCAGGCCGATGAACGGCCCCTTGTTCTTCAAGTGACCGGGGCTTTTTTCGCGATGATCAGCGTAAGTTCGCGGTTTGTTTGGCCCTCGCACAAGACTCCACGCTTAAGTGCCGCGACATCCTTGTTTGTGGCGTTCATCTTTGGCAAGCCAATCATACCTGTTTCAAATTCGGCATGAGTCTGACTGCCAGCAGCGTGGAAATCACGCCGATCACAATCACGGTGATGAACAAAACCCGGTGTGAAAAAATATCCACCAATACTCCGCCAAGCAGTGGGGCCAGCATCATTACAGGGGCGACAAAGGTGTTCAAGATACCAATGAACCGGCTGGTTTCGGCTGCCGGGGCAATTTCAAAAACCATATTCGAATCCGCAATAGCGATAGCAGCATACACGCTGCCAATACAAAACGCGATTACATAGAACCCGATCACCCCAAAGGGCAAAATGGCCAGCCCCCCCATTGCAATCACCATGATGGATACGATTATGTAAATGATTCGGTAACCAAACCGATCGCCCAACCATCCCCACACAAATCCGATGAAACTTCGAGTAAGGAGAATGATCATGGTAAATGTTGCCAATATACCCACTTCGAGGGAGAGAAAGTCGATTGCATACAAGGCATAAAACGAATTGCCGATCACGCCCAAACCCAGAAAAGCACGCGAGATCATGAAATTCCTGAAATTTGGGGTGCGATGGATGAAGGCAGGAATGGCTTTTACAAAATCGAGCAGCGGTTCAGCTTGTTGTTTTTTCGGGAAAGGTATCTCCCGGAAGAGGGCAATGAAGATGGGGGAGATTACCGAAGTCAATAGGCCGATCCAGAACAGGGCGCGAATATTCTCCGGGAAACTGTAAGTGTCAAGCAGATGCCGGGCAACAAGCGAAGCCCCAAATCCAATCAACCCGCCTACCCCATTCACAATACCGAAGAAAAAACCTCGATTGCGAATGATATTTTTGCTGATAAAATCCGCATAACCTGGAGAGAGCATACCATTGGTGACAGAATACAGCATAAAAGCTACAAAGAATAGTCCCAGCGTTAAATTGTCGCTGAGCACCCCATAGAATTGAGCGACGATGGCAATCGCCAAAATCCCAACCCGTTCCGCCATGGCGATCTTGAAAATCACCCACTTTCTTTCTTGTTTTCCATTGACAATGTAAGCACCAATAAGCTGAGGGAGAAAATAGCCCAAATAATAAATTGCGGGAACCAGCCCGATGATCCAGTTGAAATTGGTAAGTTGATCGACGAAGTAGGGGACGATAGTGTCTTGTGAAAGCGTGGCAACCGAGAAAGAGTATATGGATGAATCGAGCACCAGCATCACAAAATTCCACCAGTAGTTTTTCCCTACTTTCTCAATATATTCTGGATATTCGGCTTGCAGCTTTTTGATGTCTGTTCCGATCATAATGGCTTGTTCTCATATCCTTATCAAACTGGTCAGTTATTTTTACGTAACCAATGGTCTACATCTCGTTGGCGAATCATGCTGAGTGAAGGCAAGAAATTAACGGTTTTGCCTGGCTTTGGTGCATAAATATTTTTCTCCCCACTCAAAGCTAATTTATGGCAATATTTTTATTGCTTTTCCCCACAAACGATACAGGAATCGTTCGTAATTAGCCTGATTTTGGAATTGTGTCTTCAAAAATCCGTTTTATGCACCAAAGCCGTTTTGCTATAGGAATCAAGATCAAATAACACGCGGAATTTCAGGTGACTGCCACTCTGGAAGTGACAGTCACCTTCGCGACTTATTTCATCCTCGATCCTTATCTTGTCGAATAAGGATTTTCAGCCCTTCAATTGCCACCTGAATAGGGCGGTTGATATCCAATCGGGCGTTAAAATCAGCGATTTCTTCCGGGGTTTCCGGAGGTTTTTCAGACATGGAGACCATCAACATCACGCCCCCCGCACGCTTCCTGTGGATGGAAGATAACACAAATATTGCGGAGGCTTCCATTTCCGAACAAATCGTTCCCCCAGCAGTCCAGGCCTTCCAGCGTTGGTTCAATCGGCTGTCCACCGGCATGCGATCTGGCTCAATCTCCCCGAAGAATGAATCTTTGGACTGGGTTGGTCCGACATGATAAGGGATTCCCAGTTTTTTTGCGCCTTCTCGCAGCGCCAAGACGACGTCCAGGTCTGCAATCGCAGGAAATTCGATCGGCATATAGTGCAAGGTGGTTCCCTCATCCCGAATAGCGGAATTGACCACGGCGACATCCCCGGTTTTGATCTCAGGCTGGATGCCGCCAGAAGTACCGACGCGGATAAAGGTATCCGCACCAATTGCGATCAATTCTTCGACGGCGATCGCTGTCGAGGGACAGCCAATCCCGGTGGATACCACGGACACCTTTTCTCCAAGCAAAGTGCCGGTATATGTGTTGTATTCTCGATTTTGGGTGACATGTTGAGGGTCATCAAAGTAAGCGGCGATCTTTTCGCAGCGGCCTGGGTCCCCGGGCAAAAGCACATATCGCCCAACATCACCTGCCTTCATCTGGATATGGTGTTGAAGTTCCGTATTTCTCGTCATTTTAACTATTTTTCTCTGTCTTGTTCGATCAGGATTTTGACGCTTTCAATCGCGGTTTCAATCAGTTGGGTGAGATCAGAAACGTGTTCTTCCGGGTTGTCGCCTTCCTGGTTCCAACCGATCAGCATAATGCCGCTGGCCCGTTTTCGGTAGATACTGCTCAAGACGAAGATTGCAGCAGCTTCCATTTCCGAGCAAATTGCGCCGCCCTGTACCCAAGCTTTCCAGCGTGTTAGCAGCCGGCTGTCTACGGGCATTCTTTCAGGCTGGTGCTGCCCGAAGAAAGAATCTTTCGAATGCGAAATTCCAAGATGATGCGGATACCCTAGTTTCTCCGCTGCCTCTCTCAGCGCTAAGACCACATCCACGTCTGCAACCGCAGGGAATTCCGGCGGCATGTAGTGCAGTGTGGTGCCTTCGTCCCGGATAGCCCCGGTCACAATACCCAGGTCGCCGGCTTTTAAGTGGGGCTGCATCCCTCCTGAAGTACCGACACGGATGAAGGTATCCGCCCCAATCATGATCAATTCTTCCACGGCAATTGCGGTGGAAGGACAGCCTATCCCGGTAGACGTCACAGACACTTTTTCGCCCAGCAAGGTGCCCGTATAGGTTTTATACTCGCGGTTATAGGCGATTAATTGGGGATCGTCAAAATAGCTGGCAATCATTTCGCACCGGCCTGGGTCTCCAGGGAGGAAAACATAGCGGCCGACATCGCCCTTTTTCATTTGAATGTGATACATAATCTCTGGTGCTTCCATCTTATTCTCCTGTGATCAAGGTCTACAAAAAACGTATCTGCCATAAGCGGATACAGTTCGCACATCAATTCGGTAATTAGGCGCTTAGAGCGGCACGGATGGCAAAAAACACAAAGATCAAAAAGCCGATTGTCGCGCCAAGGACCAGGGTGATCGCAAAAGCGGGGGAGAAGACCATAGAATGGCTCCAATCCAGGCTTTTGTCCACGATCACCCAATAGGTGGCGGCACCAGGAACGAGAAATCCCAAAAATAAGGCAACGTAGTCGGAAAACGCCATTCGTACCTGGCGGAAACTGGTTTTTTGGCCGCTAGAGCCAAAAGCGCGCGATTCCAAAGAGATCGAAAGCTGCTGTACGCGTTCGATCGCGCCCACAAACACAGGCACCATACTGGGGAGAATGGCGCCAAAACCCGACCCTTTCATGGCTCTTGATTTCTGTGCATTAAGTACAATCCCAAACTCACTCTGTAAAATCGGGATCAGTTGGAGGGTCATCACAAAGATGAAATTCAGTACATAGGGCATCCCGATTTTCTTCAGCGAGGTGAAGATGTCGGAAGGATGAGATGTCATGATAGTGACCATTGCCCAGGTGGTCATTGCCATAATGCGGAGCAGCAGTGAGATGCCGCTGTATATGCCTTCCTGATAGATTGTGAATGGACCAAACCCCACAATAGCCGTCCAAGGACGGGGAAAAGCGGGGGCAATGCTCTGAAGAGTGATAAGCGTAAGGCTGATGGGGAACAAAATCATGGCTACCCTTACGTACGCTTTTGTGATCCCTGAATAAAACACAAGCAGTAAACCAATGAGAAAGGCAACCCCGAGAACAGCAATATTCCTGGTAGAGAAAGACAAGGCCAGGATACCAAGGGTCCAAAGCAATTTGGGGAGCGGATTCATCCTGTGGATGGTCGAATTTCCTGGCACCATAGTGATTGGAATAACAATACCCTGCATGATTTACGCTCCTACTTCTTTCCAGTATTGGATTGTTTGGTCAGTTCGATCATTTCATCCACGCTCAAAACCACATCGTCCAGGGTTTGTTGGTCTTTGCGGAGGCGTAAAGACAAAATTGTGATCTGGGGAGGCGTGATATGGGTGCTGGCCATGACCTCATGATTGGAAAAGACCTGGCGCGGGGTGCCATCCATAATCAGTTCGGAGTCTCGCAGCACAAGCATTCTCTCGACGACTTCCGCAAGCAGGATCATGTCATGTGCCACGCATAAAACGGTAGCGCCTTCATCCCGAAGTTTTTCGATCAGGTGGTAAACCTTGCGAGTGGTGATATTATCTTGACCAGTGGTTGGCTCATCCAGGATGAAGATATCTGGTTTCATGGTATAGATGGAAGCCATCCCGACCAGTTTGCGGAGGGGGAACCCAATCCGATAAGGGTGAAGATCGCGGAGGTCTTCCAACCCAAAGAATTTAATTGCCTGCTCAACTCGTTCTGCAACTTCATCCTCCGGAAGCCCCAAGTTGGTGGGACCAAACTCCAACTCGGCCTGAACCGTGCGCGCAAATAGCTGGTGGTTGGGATTTTGATACACATACCCCACCTTCGCAGCCAACTGCTGCACTTTCAGGGGCGCGGTATCCTCCCCGTCAATGTATACCTTTCCACGGGTAGGCTTCAACAACCCCACAAAATGTTTTACCAGTGTGGTTTTACCAGATCCATTTTGCCCGATCACACCGATCAATTCGCCTCTATTGATATTGAGGGAAACATCCCGCAAGGCGGTGACGTTGCCGACCGGGTAAATGTGCCAAAGGTTTTCAACTTTTATTAGAGGTTCCATGTTTATAAGATGTCCTTGAATCTCTCAACTGCGCTGTCCAAAGTGACGGGATAGGGCTTTTTGATTGAGGCCAGGTTCAATTGGTTTAATCGATGCGCATATTCGGTAACTTGCGGCATCCTCAACCCCAGTTTGTGGATCAGGTCTACGTTGCTAAAGACTTCTTCAGGCGTGCCGTTCAGCAAGATCTCGCCTTCGTGCATCACGACCACAATGTCGGCATAGGCAGCCATCACTTCGACCTCATGCTCCGCCATAATCACGGTCATATTCTTTTCGCGGTTTAGCTGCTCGGCAACAGCAAAGATCTCTTCTTTGCCGATCGGGTCCACATTCGAAGTCGGCTCGTCCATCACCAAAATTTTGGGACGCATCGCCAAGGCAGAAGCAATCGAAAGCCGCTGTTGCTGACCACCGGAAAGGCCAAAAGGCGAACGATCTTCCAAGCCTCTTAGGCCGACAATCTCCAACACTTCCGTGATGGTTTTCGTCATTTCGTCGTAAGAAAACCCCAAGCTTTCCATGCCAAGTGCAATTTCTTCGGCGACAGACATCTGGCTGAGTTGGAATTCCGGGTTGTCAAAAACCATCCCAACAAATTTTGCCATTTCACGAACCGGGGTGTCATAGGTGTCATTCCCGTATACGATGACTTCCCCCTCAAATTCTCCCATAATGCTGTTTGGAATAACGCCATTGATGCAGAGCTGTAGTGTGGTTTTTCCAGCACCATTTAAGCCGAGCAGAGCGACATATTCTCCTTCGTGGATTGTCAAATTAATGTTTTTAATTGCAGGTTTATCATTTGCACCCCCATACCAAAATGTGACACCCTTGAATTCGATGATTGGTTTCTTGTCTGACATGTTTGCTCCATTCAGAGACAAAATAGGATGGATGGCAAAAGCGGTGCGCTTAGCTAATTGCCATCCATCTCAAGTAGTGAGTGGTACGTTCGGTCCCAATAAAACCAGACGGTTCACCGTCCAGTTTTATTCCTCGTCATCAAATTTTGCAAAAGCAACTGCCAACCCGCTAAGTATGACCAGGAAGGCAATCACATAAGTAGCGCCAAGCAAAATGCCGAAAGGTTCACTTGCTACAAAATCTAGATCAGCGATTTGCTGTGCTGCTCTGGGCAAGAAGGCTAACAACAAGCCCATTCCAATAATCCCGAAACCAAGACCTTCTTTTGGTCCTACAGTCTTGTTATTCATGAATCTCTACTCCTTTATGTCTCGATATTTTCTTCGTTAAGAAAGTTATTGCAAAGCCAAGAAGATCAAAATGATCGCGGCGCCAACCACAACACCAACCACCGGGATAATGATCTTGTTCAAACCTTCTGCTTTCGGCAGCTTTGTGGTTTCTGTCAGGTTTGTGGGCAGGGCTTCAATGATTGCCAGACCCACATAGCCGCTGATGATTTTGTCGGCCAGGGAAACCAGGATATTTGAAGAAAATACCGACACGATCAGGTTCTGTCCCATTGCCAGGAAGGCAGCGGTCATCACATCGCTGAAGTGGCCGGTGGCTCCACCAAAGATGAATACGTAGATGGGAACAGCGAAAATGCTACAAACTGTTGCCACCAAGATGTTCACCAGGAAGAAGCTCCAATTCTTGCGCATCCACCCCATTGAATGAGCATAGCCCCATACCAGGGCGCCAGCCACGTTCACCACCGCGAATGGGAGACCGATAGGGCCGCTGATAAAGGAACTCACGATGTTGGTAATTGCGCCAACCAAGGCACCCCACCAGGGTCCCAAGACGACAGCGGTTACCATTGTGCCAATCATGTCAAGGAAGATAGGGAGCTTCAAAACGCCATTGATATAACCACCAACAATGTTTAGGGCGGCCGCAACTGGAACAATAGCGATGACATAAGTTAACGGAAGACGCTTACTGCGTTTCCGAGGGGCAGCTTTTGCTTCTGTAGACATAGATATTCCTCCGAAAAATTTTCAAGTGGACGAGAGAATGCGAACTGAAGAAAACATGGGGTGTTTTTTGGCTGTGCACCTCCTCCATTGTCAACACTACAAAACAGCTAAAATCCAGTAGTGTGCTTGACTTTGGCGAACATTTGTTATATAAAATAGACGTATACATACGTTCAATAGACGTATATATACGTCTATTATAGCAAATTTAAAAGAAATTACAACCACTTTTTTAGGGAGCTTCAATTGTTGCTAAAAATCGATCCTTCAAGCCCTGTTCCTATCAATGAGCAGATCGCACAATGGATGCGTCAAAATATTCTGTCCGGGAAATGGCCTCGCAACCAGAAACTGCAGTCGGAGAGTGACTTGGCTGCCAATCTGAAAGTGAGCCGCGGCACGATCCGAAAGGCGATTGAAACCCTGATTGATGAACGACTG
>JAADGN010000140.1 GCA_013152325.1 Chloroflexota bacterium | reverse complement strand
ATGCACGGCGTCGAACTGACAATGAACGATTCCAGTATAGCACGCTTTAGTGCCAGATACCCTCGCAAGCATGTTTGCCCTGAGCAGATTCCCGCGGGCGGAGGGGGGAATTATTTTTCGTTGGCCTGCATTAGAACGGCGTCAATGACAGGCTGGCTGATGCTAAAACCCTTCATTCTCAATTGATCCAAATCCTCGCGGATCGATTTTATGTACCCCAGCTCTTTTGCCTTGAGCAAAAGCCCAAGCGTACCGATTTTTTGCATCCCCAGTTGGTCTAATTTCCTGCGTCCTTTTTTCTCGTCCATCAGCACCCAATCGGCCTTGAGTTCGCGGGCCAGGACGATGGCCTCGGCTTCTCCGAGGTCAAGCTCGTCTAGCAAAACCTCGACTGCCAAATGGTCTTTGACCTTTACGACTTTTATCCAGGCAGCGGCCGAAACTTCTTTTCTGGCCCCTCCGGTTTCCCGCCCTGCGGCCACGGCTTCTTCAAACACTGCTTTGGGAATATGCACTTCTTCGAACAACTGTCCAAGCAGGCTGAAGCGACCAATGGAAGCCAATCCGATCAAGGGGGTGGTATTTGAGACAACGATCATTTTGACTTGTCGGGCTTGAGCGTTTTTACTGCCTCGAACTCTTCTTTGAGTTCTTCAGGGGAGTAATCAATGTACGCGATGCCCCGCTGACGCAGCAAATCCAAAAATTCGATTCTCGTCAAATCGAGCAGTTTTGCGGCCTTGCCGGATGAGATTTTTCCGTCAGTGAACAATGAGAAGACCAGCCATTCATTGATATTTTGTTGGATTTTGTTTTGTGTGAAGCCAAATTTAAGCAGGTCAGGTAAGATATGAATTTCAAAAATCTTGCCATTCATGATGAACTCCTCTAAAGCCTCTTTGGAAATGGACGATTCCAGTATAGCACGCACTAATGCCAGATGTCCTCATAGGCATGCTCGCCCTTCAACAGGTCCCCGCGCTCGAAGCGCTGCGGCGCGAAGGGGGTGATGTCCACCGTTTTGGCCTCCCCGTCGAGGATCAGTTCGGCCATGCAGGCCCCAACCGCCGGCGCGATCTTGAAGCCGGTGCCGCTGAAGCCGCACTGGGCGTAGAACCCCTCCGGCCCGACCTGCCCCAGGACGGCGCGCTGGTCCGCGGAGATGCCGTCGTAGCCGCCGTAATCGCTGTGCAGCGCGCCCTCCTCCATCGCGGGGATGCGGCGGCAGATGCGCTCGATGGCGCGCTCCACGAATCCGGGCTGGGCGCGGTCGCTGTAGCCCTCCGGCGATTCGCCGATGGGGTTATCGTCCTCCAGTCCGACCAGCGTCAGCCCGCCGGTCTCGGGACGGAAGTACATCGAGTGGATATTGTCGATCACGGTCGGGTGATCCGCGGCGACGCCGCGCGGCTGTTTGACGAACATCACGTCGTGCCGCCAGGTGTCTATGGGGAGCTCCACGCCGGCCATTTTTGCGACGCCCGCCGCCCAGGCCCCGGCCGCGTTGACGACGATCGGCGCGGAGAAATCGCCCCGAGGGGTGGTCACGCCCGTTACCTTGCCGGACGCCACCCGGATGCCGGTCACGCTGCAATCCTGCACCAGGCGTGCGCCGCGCCGCCGGGCCGCCTCCATCAGGGTCGCGGTCGCCGCGCTGGGGTCGGCGTACCCCGATTCCGGCTCGTAGGCCGCGACGTTGAAATCGTCCGTGCGGAAGCAGGGGGCCAGCCGTTTGACGTCGTCCGCGCCGACCAGCAGCGAGGGGATGCCGATGCGCTGGTGCATGGCGACGTTGGCGCGCAGGGCGTCCTCGTCTTTCTCGGGCACGAGCTGGATGAAGCCGGTGCGGGTGAAGCCGCAGCCTGTGTTGAGCGAAGCCGGAGTATCGCCGCCGACCATTTCGCCCCAGTTGCGGAAATACTGAAAAGAGACCCAGGCCAGCCGCGATTCCGGCTCCAGGTCGTAGTGCATCCGCACCAGGCCGCTGGAACGCCCGGTCGCCCCGGCGGCCAGCACCTTGCGTTCCAGGACGATGGGCTTGACGCCGCGCCTCGAGAGATGGAAGGCCAAACTTGCGCCGTGAATGCCCCCGCCGATGATGATGACGTCCGCTGTCTCGCTCATCTTTGCTCCTTGTGTCTTGCCGCAGGGCGCGCGCGAGCGCCTGCGTAAAACTTTGTGGTCTCAGCGCGCCCTGTGGTGAAATGATCCCTATTGTAAACCAAACTGGCCACCGGACAGTTTGCCGGTGGATGTTTTTGGGCTCATCGTGCGGGCTGACCAGGGAGTCGGCTTCAGCCGACTTTTATGACTTGAGGCAGGACTTTAGTCCGCCGAATGGCTGATAAGTGATGTCCGACAGTTGAACTGTCGGACATCACTTATCGCTGTCGGGCATCACAGGAGCTTGTCGCCCAAAAGTGTTCGGTGGCTTGCAAACCAAACTTGTGTCATAATTGGCGCATGGCTTTGCACCCCGATTTCGTTCACGAACTTCAGCGCGCCCTCGCCGGCGAGGTCCGCACCGACCCGGTGACGCGCATCCTGTACAGCACCGACGCCTCCATGTACCAGATCGAGCCGCTGGGCGTGGTCATCCCGCGCACGCAGGAAGACCTTGCCGCCGCCGTGGAACTGGCCGCTCGTTACCGTATCCCGATCCTGCCGCGCGGCGCGGGCTCCAGCCTGGCCGGGCAGGCGGTTGGGGAAGCCCTGATCCTGGACACCTCGCGCTATCTCGACCGGATATTGGACATCGACCCCGAGGCCCGCACCGCGACCGTTGAGCCGGGCGTCATCCTCTCCGACCTGAACCGGGCCGCCGCCAAATATGGCCTGGTCTTCGGCCCCGACCCTGCCTCCGCCGACCGCGCCACGATGGGCGGCGTGATCGCCAACAACGCCACCGGCGCGCATTCCATCCGCTACGGCATGGCGGCCGACCATATCCTTTCGGCGGAGGTGATCCTCGCCGATGGCTCGCTGGCGGCCTTTGGCGAGATCCCGCTCGACGCCGCCTCCCGCCTCGCGCAGGACGCGCGTCCCGTGCGGGCTTTTGTGTTGGGAGGCTTGGACGCGCCCCCCTCCATCGAGGCGGCTTTCTACTCCGCCGCGCTCCACATTCGCGGGCAATATGCCGCCCAGATCCGGGCGCGCTGGCCGCGCGTCTGGCGCAACACCTCCGGCTATCGCCTGAACTACCTGCTCCCCTGGTCGCCCTCGCGCCCTCCGCAGTGGGAGGGCGACCTTTACCCCAACATAAAGCCGTCCACCTTGAACCTTGCGCCGCTCCTCGCCGGCTCCGAAGGGACGCTGGCGGTCATCCGCCGGATGACGGTCGCTCTCGTCCCCAGACCGGCGCACACCGTTTTGGCGGTCATGCCCTTCGCGAGCATCGCCGCCGCCTGCGATGCCGTCCCCGCCATTTTGGAGAAAAAGCCCTCGGCGGTCGAACTGCTGCCGCGCATGTTGGTCGAATTGGCGCGCGGGGTCCCGGCCTACGCGCGGCTGATCGATTTCGTGGACGGCGACCCCGCCGAGTTGTTGGTGGTCGAATTCTCGGGCGGCGATCCTGCCCGTTTGCGGGAGCAGGCAAAGGCGCTGGGAGGCAATCTGCGCATAGTCACTGACGCAAGCGCGCAATCCGACATTTGGAAGGTCCGCAAAGTGGGCTTGGGGATCTTGTCCACCGCGACGAGCGAGACGCGCGGCGTGACCTTCATCGAAGATTGCGCGGTGCCCGTCGAAAGGCTGGGGGACTACGTGCGCGGGATGGAGCGCATCTTCAAAGATTACGGCACGCACGGCGTTTTCTACGCCCACGCCTCGGCGGGATGCCTGCACATGCGCCCGGTGTTGAACGTCAAGTCTGAGCAGGGGCGGCGCGACCTGCGCGCCATCGCGGAGGCCGCGCTGGGGCTTGTCCTCAGTTTGGGCGGCACGATGACCGGCGAGCACGGCGACGGCCTTTCCCGCTCGGAGTTCCTCGAGCAGATTTACGGGGACGGGATCAGCGACGCCTTCCGCGTTCTGAAGCGGGCGGCTGACCCGCAGAATCTGCTCAACCCCGGCAAGATCGTCTCCCCGCCGCCGCTGGACGCAAATTTGCGTTATGGGCCAGGCTACCGCGCCGAACCCTTCGCCGCTCCCGTGCTGGATTTTTCGGCGCAGGGCGGCCTGGTCGGCGCGATCGAGCAGTGCAACGGCGCGGGCGTATGCAGGAAACTTGAGGGGACAATGTGCCCCTCTTTTCAGGCGACTCGCGAGGAGGGCCATTCCACACGCGGACGGGCGAACCTGCTCAGGGCGATGATTTCGGGGAAATCGACCGCAGGCGGTGGACAGTGGACAGCCGACGGTCGACCGTCCACCGTCCATGAGGCTGTCTTCGATGCCCTCGACCTCTGCCTGGCCTGCAAGGGCTGCCAGGCGGAGTGTCCCTCCGGCGTGGACATGGCGAAGCTCAAATATGAGTTCTTCAACCATTACTACAAGTCCCATCGCCGCAAATTGCGGGACTACGTTTTTGGCCATATCGGCGCGCTGGCGAGGTTGGGCGCGCCTTTTGGGGGATTGGTCAATTGGGGGTTGGGCAACCAGGTCATCGGGGGCTGGACAAAGAGACTCCTTGGGATCGCGTCTGAACGCGCGCTGCCCGCGTTCCGGAAGACGAATACCCGTTCGGCAATCCCTGATCCCGACGGCGAAACCGTCCTCTACCTGCCCGACGCCTTCACGCGCTACTTCGAACCGGAGATCGAGCAGGCTGCCTTGCGGGTGCTGCGCGCGGCGGGATGCCGCGTGCTGGTGCTGCCCGTGCTCGGCGCGGGGCGGACGTTGATCTCGAAAGGCTTTCTGGACGCCGCCAAACGTCAGGCGCGCGCCGTGCTGGAGGCGGTCGCGCGTTTCGACCCACAGGGGCGTCTGCCCGTCGTCGGGGCCGAACCCTCGGAGGTTTACACCCTGCGCGACGAATTCATCGACTTTTTCCCGGACGACACGCGTGTGCAATCGCTGGCGGAACGCGCCTGGCTGGCGGACGAGTTCCTTGTCCGGGCGGGCGCGGATGGAAGAAAACGTATTCTGCGCGTAGCCACTACAACACAGCTGAACCCTCCCGTCCAAAGGCCCAAAATCCTTTTGCACGGCCACTGCTACCAAAAAGCCCAGCCGCCCGCCGCGGACGGTCTGCCCCTGGGGCAGGACGCCACCGCCGAGTTGCTGCGCGCCGTCGGCTGCGAGGTGGAGGTCATCCCCTCCGGCTGCTGCGGGATGGCGGGGGCCTTCGGTTACGAAGAGGAGCATTACCAATTATCCATGCAGGTGGGGGAGTTGGTCCTGTTCCCGGCCGTCAGGGATGCAAGCGCGGGGGACGGCGCCGTGTTGCTGGTCGCCCCCGGCGCATCCTGCCGCTCCCAGATCATGGACGGCGCGGGGGCGGAAGCCCTGCATCCGCTGATCGTTGTGCAGCAGGCGCTGGGATTCAGGTGACCGGCACTTCCGAAGTGCCGGTCACCTGAATGTGTCGGATATAATCAACGCAATGATGCGCACCGTGAAACGACGACTTCTCCCTCTGCTGACGCTTTTGTGGCTCGCGGGGGCGATAGCTGCGCCCGCCAGCGCTTCGCCGCCGGACCCCAGGCCCGCGGCGCGGTTTTCAGCCGCGGCTGATCCCTACTCCCTGATCGCTGAAGTGAACGCTTTGCGGGGGGCCAACGGTTTGCCGCCGTATCAGACGAACCCGATTCTGATGTCGGTTGCGCAGGGCCAGAGCGACTACCAGGCCGCCATCGGCACAGTGACGCACTACGGAGCGGACGGCTCGCGCCCCTTTCAGCGCGCTTTGGCGGCGGGCTACCCGGTGGGAGGCGACCTTTCGCTCGGCGGTTTCTATTCCGAGAATATCATGGCGGGGACAAACCTCTCCGTGTCGGAGGCGGTGCAGGCCTGGCAGGGCGACGCGCCCCACCTGAACACCATGCTCTCGCCCAACCTGACCGAGGTCGGCGCGGGGGTCGCCGTTGTGGGGGATTATGTCTATTACACGCTCGATGCGGCGCGTCCCTCCGGCAGCGGAAGTGCGCCCGCGTATACCCCTCCCCCAGAAGGGGAAGCGCCGCTCGCGCCGGCGGTGACCTATATCGCGCCGGTCGTGGCAAATACGCCCGGGGCGGACGGCTCCATCCTGCACGTTGTCCAGCCCGGCGAGACCCTGTGGGCCATTGCCGCCGCGTACGATCTCAGCGTGGACGACCTGCTCACCCTGAACGGCCTGGCTGAGAGCGCCGTGCTTTATCCGGGCGACAGTTTGATCGTCCGACCGGCTTTTACGCCCACGCCCGTCACCCCGACGGCCACCTCCACGCGCGAGCCTGCCCCGACGCGCATCCCAACGTTGACGGCTTCCCCGTCTCCGTCCCCGCAGCCGACGGCCGCCCCGGCGCGAGCGAGCGCCATCCCCGGGGAGCGCGGCGCGCTGGTCGTGATGGGGATCGTGGTCCTTGCGCTTGGCCTCGCCGGGGTGGTAACCTGGTTGAGCGGCAGACCGCGCGATTGACGAATCAAAAAACTTCCGGGGTCTGTGTCGAGACCCCGGAAGTTTTGTTCCCCATTCCATCGGTTCCTACTTGTGTAAATTCTGTGCGGCGATGAATGACAGCCCGTTCCGGGTCAGCGCCCAGGCGGTCTTGTTCAGCGCGTCGAATTTGTCCATGAAGTTGAGCGTCAGGGCATCCCAGTCGCCCGATTCGATGACTTCCGCTTTATCGCGGAAATAATCCAGGATGTCGGAGGGGTGCTCGCGGGCGGAGTCGATGTCCGGGTCGCCGCCTTCGTGCTTGGCGGAGATATTTGCCACGTGGTCGGCGATGTCCACGAGTTCGTCCCGCCGGTTGTAGGGCTGGATGACGATGCTTTTGTAGGTCTCGGTGATGTGGTGTTCGAAGCGCACCACGTCTTCGAAGCCGAACGCCTTGCGGAATTGGGCGCTGATTTCCATCGTCTCGTTGTTCACCGAGTTGGACCAGTTGAATCCGATCAGCGGGCTGGTGCCGTCGTCGCGGCTGAACAGTTTCGCGCCCAGCAGCGTCCACAATGCGGCATAGGGGTTGTCGTTGCCCATGAAGACCGAAATCTTGAATTCGACGTTCACGCCCAGGCGGTGCAGCAGGTAGCCAAGCAGGACCGTGCCGGGATTGATGTTGAGCACCTGCCGCACGCCGTAGGTGGTGTAGTAGTACAGGAACTCGTCCAGCCATTGCAGCGCGTGTCCGTTGGGCTGGCCGACGCCGCCAAAGTAGCCGGTGATGGTCTCCGGCCCGCCCAGGTGGATGTTCGAACCGTCCGTGCCCTTGGTGTCCAGCGTCTCGACCCAGGATGCGCCGAGAATTTGCATCGCGGCGGCGAAGGCGGGCAGGTCGCCGTCGGCCTCCTGCTCTTTCATCTTGCGGACGCGGATGAAGCGCCCCGGCACCAGCATCCCCTTTTCGATGGCG
Source organism: Chloroflexota bacterium (assembly GCA_013152325.1). GTDB lineage: Bacteria > Chloroflexota > Anaerolineae > Anaerolineales > Villigracilaceae > Desulfolinea. Next base: position 1,354 of record JAADGN010000140.1, on the reverse strand, counting down.
CGTTCGGCGGCGGCGCGCACCCAGGGGAAATACTGGCAGGCGCTGATCTCCAGCGTCACGGCGAAGTCGTCCGCGAATTGGGCGGCGTCGGCTTTGTCGCCCAGCACTTTGCGGCGGTAGTCCGCCACACTGATGAATGCGCCCGCATCGCGCTGCTCCTCCAGCCATTTCAGGTCTTCCAGGTATTCGGGCTTCGTCGCCTCGACGATCCTGAGCAGGTTGGGCAGGCTGCCTGCTTCGGCGGCCTTTTGGTTGATCTCATCGGGCGTGCCATATTTCTCGACCACCGCCAGGAAGTCGTTGACCACGCGCTCGTCCGGATCGAGCAGGACGGCGTTGATGTCGTCCAGGCGGTCGTAGGGGATTTTCAGCAATTGGCGTATACGCTCGTCCATTGGGGCTCCTTATCTTCAGTCCAGCAATTTCTTCAGTTCGTCGTATTCGTCGTCTTTCATGCCGAAGTAATTCTCTTTGGCAGGGAAGGTCGTGTCCTTGACCTCGCTGACGTATTGCTTCAGCCCGTTGAGAATCACCTCGCCCGCGTTGCCGAAGACCTTTGCCATGCGCGGTTTGAATTTGGGATACAGGCCGAACATGTCGTGGTAGATCAACAGTTGACCGTGCGCGTGCGGGCCGGAGCCGAGCGACATGATGATGCAGTTCTCGGCGCGTTCGGTGATGACCTGGCACAGTCGGTCGGGGACCAGCTCCAGCAGGATGGCGAACGCCCCGGCCTCTTCCAGGGCTTTGGCGTCATCCACGATTTGCTTGGCGAGCGCGGCGGATTTGCCCTGCAGGCGGAATCCGCCCAGCGAACTGACCGATTGCGGCGTCAGCCCCAGGTGTCCAATCGCCGGGATGCCCGCCTCCACGATGCCGCGGATGCGGGGAGCCATCGCCGCGCCGCCCTCCAGCTTGATCGCGTCGCATCCGGCCTCGGCCATGAAACGGCCCGCGTTGCGGATGGCGTCCTCGGTGCTGGCCTGGTAAGTCATGTAAGGCATGTCGCCGATCACGAACGCGGTCGGCGCGCCGCGGCGGACGGCTGCCGAGTGGCGGATCATGTCGTCCATCGTGACGGGCAGGGTCGAGTCGTAGCCCAGCATGGTCATGCCCAGGCTGTCGCCGACCAGGATCATCTCCACGCCGGCCTGCTCCTGCAGGTAGGCGGTCGGGTAGTCGTAGCAGGTCAGCCAGGAGATCGGCTCGCCTTTTTCCACCTTCTTGAAAAGGTATGGCAGGGTGATTTTCTTGCGTCGTTCTTCGCTCATGTTGCCCTCCGGGAGGATATTTGAAATCGTACTTTTAGTATAGGTCAAGGGGGGCAGATTCGCAAGGAGCGCTGATTGAAAAC
>JAADGN010000031.1:8973-9259 GCA_013152325.1 Chloroflexota bacterium | reverse complement strand
TGGCAGGCATAGCAGGTTGACGGGGTGCCCTGGTAACCGTTTTGGTGACAACTCTCGCAGGTCGCGCTGGCGTGTGCGCCTGTCAGCCTGAAAGCGGACAGGTCGTGATCGAAAGTGGCCGGTTTCCAGCCGCTGGTCGTATGGCAAGAAGAGCACTGTGTCCCAAAACTGCCATTGTGATTGTCATCCCCCCTGTGGCAGGCATAGCAGGTTGACGGGGTGCCCTGGTAACCGTTTTGGTGACAACTCTCGCAGGTCGCGCTGGCGTGTGCGCCTGTCAGCCTGA
>JAADGN010000031.1:0-8926 GCA_013152325.1 Chloroflexota bacterium | reverse complement strand
CGCAATCCGCGCCAAAACGTCCCTGGTGTGGTTCCACGCCCGCGTGGCAGGCATTGCAGGTCGTCGGCGTCCCCTTGAAGATGTCATTTTGATGGCAGTCCTCACACGCCACGCTGACGTGCGCGCCAGTCAACTGGAAGGCAAACAGCGAGTGATCTATGTTCACCTGATCCCAGCCAGCGGGGGTATGACAGGCCTCGCAGCTCGCGCCAAACTGCCCGTTGTGCCGGTCATCTTTCTGGTGGCAAGAGTAACAATCCTGTGGCGCGCCCTGGTACGTTCCGGCCGTATGACAGTCTTCACAGGCGACATCCACATGCCTGCCCGCCAGTTGGAAATTTGCCAGGGTATGGTCAAAATCGGCCGGGGTCCAACCGTCAGCGGTGTGGCAGGATTCGCAATCCAGGCCAAAGCGGCCATCGTGCGGTTCGTCCTGATAATGACAGTCCACACAAACCTGCGGCGCGGATTGCAGGTCGGTCAGGCTGCGGGCACCCAGATGACATTCCCAGCAAATGACACTGGCATGCTTCCCCGTCAACTGGAAAACAACCCGATTGTGATCGAAATTTCGTCCGATGGTTTCCACCCCGTCGTGGCAGGCCAGACAGTCCGCCCCGAAGCCCAACGCATGCGCCCCGGTAAATGCAGCGTCTATCTGACGATGGCAATCGACACATATCGTCTGTTCAAATTGATCGTAGCGCTCGTTGACGTGACAATCGCTGCAGGAAAACAGACCGTCATCTGCCGTCCTGGCGTGGGCGCGCAGGGAAAATCCCAAACTGTCGTGCGGGAAATCCGCCATGCTCATGTCTGTCAGCGGAGAGTCCGCGCCGCGATGTTCGGTGTGGCAAACCCGGCAACTGCCGCGGGGCTTCTCCTGGTACAACACGCCATGCAGACTCCGCGGGTCAGCCATCTGAACGCGGACATCGGCATGGCAGTTCATGCAGCGATCCGCCATGCTGTCGAAACTCCACGGCGCGGCATGACAGGCTTCGCAGCGGTCACCGATCTCGGCGTGCGAGGCGACGCCGCCCAACGCGACCCCGCCGGCCTGCGCGTTCAGACCGCCCGCGCTAAAAAGCGAACCGCCGCTGGCATAGGCCACGCCGGAGATCACGATCAACGTAATCAGCGTCGCCACAATCGCCGGAAACGAGAAACAACCCAATCCTTTTCGCTTCACAATACCACCTACCAATAAATATTTGTCCGAAATTGCGTTCAGGGCGCTTTCCCGGCAGCGCCCCACAATCAAAGGACAAGAATCCAGCCCCGGGCGGAAGCACCCAGGGCTTTTCGCTCAGTCGTCGCCCCCGCCTTCGCCGCCCTGATTGTCGCTGTGACAGGCCAGGCAGGTATAACTGTACACCGTAGAGGGGTGACAGGTAGTGCAAGACGCGCCGCCGTGGTTTATGCCGCGCCCGCCCTCATCGGCGACGACCGGATGCGAAGCTCGGTATTGCGCCGGCGACCAGCCCGAAGAGGTATGACAAGAGGCACAATCAGCGCCAAAGGCTCCCGCGTGGAAATCCGGGTCGGCATGGCAGGCCGCACAATCGGCCGGCGTTCCGGCAAAAGTGTCGTTCACGTGGCACTGTTCACATTTCACATTGACGTGCGCGCCGGTCAGCGGAAAATCCGCCCTGCTGTGGTCGAAAACAGCATCTTCCCAATCCGTCGGGTTGTGGCAGGCGCTGCAATCCGTGCCAAACTCGCCGTTGTGCTCGTCATCTCTCTGGTGGCAGGCATAGCAATCCGTCGGCGTGCCTTTGTACACGTTGTTCACGTGGCATTCTTCGCAATCCACGCCCGCGTGTTTGCCTTCCAACTTGAAATCCGACAGATTGTGGTCGAAATCGGCAGCTTCCCAATCTTCGGGCGTGTGGCAAGCCGCACAGTCCGCACCAAATTTGCCATTGTGCTCATCGTCTTTCCGATGACAAGCCACACAATCCTGCGGGGCAGCCTTGAGATCATCGATCGAGCGAGCATCCAAATGGCAGCCGGAGCAGACAACCGCCGTATGCTTGCCGCTCAACTTGAAGTCCGCACGGCCGTGATCGAAATCCTTCCCGTAGGTCTCCACGCCATCATGGCAAGCCAGACAATCGGCTCCGTAAGCCAGCGTATGCGCCCGGGCGAAGGCAACGTCCAACTGACGGTGGCAATCTGCACAGGAGGTCGGGTCGAAGGAGGCAATGCCCCGGATGTGGCAGTCGCCGCAGGTAAAGGAAGTCCCGTCCGCGTTTTGAGCATGCGCTTCCAGCGAGAATCCGACCGTTTCGTGCGGGAACGTGGCCGGGTCCATCTCAACCAGCGCGGCGGCCGGTCCCCGATGCTCCGGATGACAGGCGCGGCACTGCAATTGGGGGCTGTCCTGCATCAGCGAGCCGTGCAGGCTGGATGCATTCTGCAGATCAGCGTTGATCTCCGTGTGACAGTCAGCGCAGCGATCGCCCATATTGTCTGCGCTCCAGGGCGCAACATGACAAGCGCTGCACTGTTCGCCGACTTCGGCGTGAGAAGCCACCCCGCCCAGTTTCCCCTCGCCGGACTGCGCGTTCAGCCCGCCCGGGTTGAACATTTTGGCGCCGCCGGCAAAAGCCACGCCGCTGAGAACCAGCAAGGTCAGGGCAAAAGCGGTAATGGCGCTGGCTGAAAAACATCCCAAACGACCCTTGTTCATCTCTTCACCTCCCAATCTTCAGCGCAAGAACGTGGAAAAGTACAAAGCCCCAGCAATGTGGACAAAGGCCGCCGTAAACAAGGCCATGCCGATGGGAATATGCACCGCGTGCCAAACAGCCAACAAACGGCGCGCCATTGCCAGCGAAGCGACCTGACGCGTGAGCGCCTGCTTGCGCCGCACCATCTTCTCGATCTCCGCCATCTGGGCGCGGACTTTGGCGTCCGCTTTGCGCCGCTCACGCTTCCAGGCGCGACGGTACTCCCATTCGATCAGCGAGCGCCCCAAGACAGCCACCCAGCCAGCCTGCGAGGCGTCGGGCAGGGCATCCAGCCGCCGTTGCAGCAGCGGCGCCATTTGCGGACGAGCGGCCAGCCATTCCTTGATCTGCGCATCGGAGGCCGCGATCTGACGTTCCAGTTCGGCAGATTCGATCTCCGTGCCGTCCGCCGTGCGCGGCACAGCCGTGTAAATATAGCGTCCAATAATGCCGCTGAAAACCACGATCAGGGTCAGCAACGTCACCGCCCCGGCCAGACCATTGAACTTCCAGGAGGTATGCAGCAGGACCATAAACGGCCCAACCAGGCCGGTAAAAATGTGAAATTTCAGCCAGGACGACATCTTCCCCCAACGGGCGCTGCGGCTGCGTTTGCGCAAACTATACAGCGTTTCGGTCATCAGCATCAAGGTAAAGCCAAAAATCCCCAGGCTGTGTCCGAACAATTCGCCTGCAGCCGGGACCTCGCGCGTGGCGGCAAGCACAACCGCATAGACCGCGGTAATGCCCAACATGGCAAAGAAGGCCAGCCAAAGTTCACTATTGTTGCGACGCATGTTCTTTCCTCCATTGAGTCCAATAATCGGCAATCACATCCGCAATGGGAGCGTTTGGCGCCAGCAATTTTGAGCGGATTGGCGTAATGTCCACCCCTGTCAAGATCATTTTTTGCAGCGGCATCGAGAGCGTCTGGTCGCCCATCACAATCGCGCCCAAAAGCCGCTTTTCGCCGACCAGCAGCCGCAAACGGTTGACGTCAAAACCCGACTGGGCGACGATGGCATCCGGCAACTGCCGCCAGGTCTCGCTGTCGCCGCGGGCGATGCCCAGCAGGTCTTCATCCTGTCCGCGTCCGACCGTCCCGATGATGGTCGTCGTCAGGCCAGCCAGCCGTGTGACGTTGAACGGCGCCGATTTGACGTAGGCCGTCTGCTGACCGGCCATATTCAGCCCGGCGGCATATCCCTGGTCACGCGCCGGCCCCCACAGGCTGTCCAGGATCGAACGTCCGGAAAGCGGATCGAAAACCTGCGCCGCGTCGCCCGCCGCGTAAATATCCGCCGCGCTGGTCTGCAGGTACTCGTTCACCAGGATGCCGCGTTCCACGTCCAACCCGGCCGCCTGAGCCAGCTCAGTGCGCGGGCGGATGCCGATCGCAAAAGCCACCAGCTTGCATTTTATCTGGCGGCCATCCGCAGTGCGCACGCCGACGACACGTCCGCGTTTGCCCAATATCTCGGCTGCCTCGGTGCAAAAATGTATCCTGACCCCGTCATCTTGCAAGCGCTGCAAAATGACCTGCGACTCTTCCTCGTCGAGGACACTCCTCCAATAGCACTCGCCGCGCAAGAAATAATGCACCCGCACGCCCCGAGCAACCAGCCCCTCGACCAGTTCCAGCGCGGTGATCCCGCCGCCGATCACGACGGCGGTCTTTGCCCGGCGCGCCATCTTGACAATACGACGGGCGTCATCCAGATGATCCAGTTTGACCACGCCTTCCAGGTCGGCGCCGGGAGTATTCAATCTTACAGCCGTCGAACCGACCGCGAGCAGCAAACGATCATAGTCCAGGCGACCGTGCCGGTCGACGTCCACCTGATGCTCAACGGGATAAATCCGCGTCACGCGTCCCTTGACGTACCGCAAATTCAGCTTGTGAAAATCTTGTGCCGCATACGGGAACAATTGACGGTCAGAAAGTTCGCCGCTCAGATAGTAGGCCAAACCCGGGCGCGAATAAAAGCCGTGCGGGTCGTCGCCGACGAGGACGATCTCGCCCGTCGAATCCTGCCTGCGGATCGCCTCCGCCGCGGCGATGCCCGCCACGCCCATGCCGATGATGACATATCTCATTTCGTCCGCCCGTCGAACAAGTTGGTGCGCTGAAAACTCAACACGCCGCGCGGGCAGCGCGCCACACATTCGCCGCAGGTCAGACAATGACTATCCTTGACCGCCCTGCCCTGCCAAACGTGGCCGCGTACGTCGATCCCGATCGGGCAGTTATACGAACATATCCCGCACTGCACGCAGCGCTCCGGCTCCGGCACAACGTGACCGGTCGTCAACACCTCGCGGCGGGTCGCCTCTTGCCTGAACAAATCCTGAAAACTCATGATATCCATACTTCAAATAGTCGTCAAAACCCGCAAAAAGTTACGGTTAATTATAAGTAATTCCTGAACAAACACAATAAATACGACCTTACAACTCTCTTAACTCTCTTAAAGAAAAAAACAGGGCTGCAAATGCAGTCCTGTCGTTCGTAAGACGAATTGTTCGCAGACGGGATTTTACGAGGCAAGAACCACGTTGGCAGCCTGGAGCCCCTTCGGGCCTTCCTCGACGGAAAATTCGACGCGCTGTTCAGGCTCCAACTTGCGATAGCCATCCATCTGGATGGAAGAGAAATGAACGAACACATCCTCGCCATCCTCGCGGCCGATGAAACCGTAGCCCTGGGTGGCATTGAACCATTTGACAGTTCCAACAAAACGATCAGACATGCTTACTTTCTCCTGCACAATTTTTTGCTGGCCGCCTCGCACAGCATTGCAATCAACGTTGAGCAAGCCAGATATCGGGCGCAAGGGTATCACGCCTGCTTTGGCATGTCAAGTGAAGAATCCAAATGTTTGCGAATGACCGCATAACGCGACGCCAGGTGCACCCACGGCGCGGACGACCGCGTCCGCGGACGCCCCTGCCCGATGACGTCCCGCAGCGCATCCGGACCCTCGAACTGCGGCAGCGTCAACGTCGCGCGTCCCAACTCGAACGCCGCGTGCGCGTCCGACCCGACCGTAGACGGGATCCCGTGTTCCCGGGCAAATGCCCCCGCCCGGCGGTTGAATCCCGGCCACATGCAGCGCGCGTTGAACGTCTCGATGGCATCCACCAGCGGGAGGATCTCCAGCAGGTCGTCCAGAACCCAGTGGCCGCCACGCAGCACGTCGAAAGGATGCGAGACGCTGATAAATGCCCCCTGCTCCCGCAGCCTGCGGATGGTCTCGCGCGGCGTCAGGCCGGGCGGGATCCCTTCGGTCACATAGGCGGCCAAAATCTCGCCGCGCGTCGTCATGATCTCCTCGCCGACGATCACCCGTGCGGGGTCGAGCTTCCGCGCCGCGAGCGCGCCCGCAATCGTATTGTGGTCGGTGACCACGACGCGGTCGATCCCTTTGCGGCGGCAAACTTCGACCAGCCTCTCCGGCGTAGTGAGGGAATCTTTCGAATAAATGGTATGGCAGTGGAATTCGGTGCGCAGTTTCATGTCAGTTCCCAGAATTCTATCCCAGAGTCGTCGTTTTATCAGTTGCAGTTTTCCCTACTTTTGATATACAATCATAACAGTATGGGAAATCGATCTCGTTTTTACCAACACCCCCTATTTGTCGTCTTCGCCTGGACAGTGGCAATAGGTTCATATCTTTTCGCCACCCACCGTTTTTGGCTTTGGCCGGAGGGGAACGAGGCCTTCCTTGCCGTCATTCTATTCGGCGCAGGGTTACTCGTCTGGATGGCGTTCTTCTCGCAATTCATCCTGCCGGTACACACATTCTCCGATCGTCAAAAGATTTTCGAACGGCTGCTATCCTACCTCTCCGGCGTACACGGACCGGCCATCTTTGTCGAGAACGGCAGCGAACGCAAGCGAGTGGACGAAGAGAAAAAACGCGGCCCGGGCGTAGTCTGGCTGGATACAGCCAGCGGAGCCGTGTTGCGCACACCGGTCAAGTTCACGCGGGCCGTCGGGCCAGGCGTCTACTTTACGACCGCGAAGGAATACATCGCCGGGACAGTTGACCTGCACACACAAATCCAGGTCATCGGCCCGCGTAATGAAGACGAGCCTTTTGCAAAACAAGACAAAGGACAATCCGCCGCAGAATATGCGCAGATCCAGGAACGCTGCACAGAAACCAGCGCCCTGACGCGCGATGGCATCGAAGTCGTCCCAAACATCGTCGTCGTCTTCACGATTGAGGCCGAACCTGCCAAAGGGGATGAGCCTGGCTCACGCTTCGGCTATAACGAAGATTCTGTCTTCAAGGCCGTCACCGGCGAGGGGATCAACCCCAATGAGCCGACAGACACGAAAAAATATCGCGTTCCCTGGAATCATCTGCCTGCATTATTGGCTGCCGATCTGTGGCGCGAATATTTGAGCAAATTCACGCTTGGTCAATTATTCGAATTATCTCAACCATTGCCGCCCAAAAAAGAACAGCTCGAGCAGATCAGCGGCGAGGAGATCACCCCCGCTCACACGCCGCCACGCCAGCAAACCAACGCGTTCGCCGAAATGATATATGTCTTGACCAATGGCCTGGAAGACCTGCTCCATACCTGCCAGGGCGAACAAAAACAAGGGGCAACCCCCGCGGCCGAAAAACAACCCGGCACTGTAAACGAGCAAGACGGAAACGATAAAGAAGCCGCGGAAGAACAGTTTGAGACTTCGCTGCAGACGATCGTGCGCATGGTCAAAGCTCGCTTGCAAAACCGGGAAGTGGACGAATTAAACAAGTTCGGCGAGCGCACAGGGGAAAAACGGCCCAGCCCAGAGTACAAACTTCTGTCAGATCGGGGCATCAAAGTCATCGGGGTCAAGATCAACAATCTGCGTTTTCACCCGTCCGTGGACAAACAACTCGTCCACGCATGGAAATCCACCTGGCTGGACAACGCCCGAAAAGAGCGCGAACGCATAAATTGGCTTCACAGTATCCAAGAAACCGAGGGCAAGGATGGCGCGCTTGAAGAACACGTCGAAGCAGTTTGCCTCGAGCTGGCCCAGGCCATAATAAGAAAAGAAGAGCCCGATCAAAGCCAAACGCTAAAAAAATTGCTCGCCAGCACACGTACTGAGATCACCCGCAACAGCAGACTGCACCAGCGCCTGAGCAACGAAATCGAAGAACTGACCGAGATCATTCAATGGGTAGACAAGGCCAAGCGACCATGAGCAAAAACCGGTCTGCCAAACAGCGTCCGGGCACAGTGGGTCAGGAACTGAAGCGGCTCGCAACGACGCTGCAGCAACTCGTCGATTGCCTGTTGAACAAGGTGTTTGCGCTAACGCTGAACGCCGCCCGCGCCCGCGGCTCGATGCTGGTTTTGCTGTTCCTGGCAGCTGTCTTCCTGATCAACCTGGGCGTGCGTCCCTGGGCAGAATGGCAAACATACTTCCGTGACCTCTTCACCTACCTGCTTCAGGAAAATTCGAGGCAAGCCGTTTCGCAAGAAGCACAGGCAGCTTTCCTGAAACTTGTCTGGAAAATCATCGCGCCCACACTGCAATATTTACCCTTGCTCATTGTGCCTTTTTACCTGGCGCTGCACGTGGCATCCATTTATCTTGCCGACATCTTCGAATTGGAAAAGGTAGAGACCGCACGCCGCTTCATTATGCAGGCCTCCCTGGGAGGGATGTACGACACCATCCGGATTGGAGAAGGGGAAGTCCTCGAGAAGTACCGCGACCACCCCATCATCCAAATCGGCGGCCCGGGATACGTTCTGGTCGAACTGGACAGCGCCGCCCTGTTCGAAAAACCGGACGGCCGCCCCCACGTCATCGGGCCAACGCTAAAAAAGAAGACCTCGCTGGAAGGATTCGAGCGTTTCCGGGAGGCGATATACCTGAAAGATCATTACACCGAGTCAATCCGGGTCAGCGACCGCAGCCTGGACGGCATCCGCGTCGAAGCGCGAGACGTCCGCCTGGTGTTCAGCGTCTGGCGCGGCGACGACGAACAAGCCAGAACTCCCACGCTTGAGCGCCCCTATCCCTTTGACAAACAGGCAATCGAGACCCTGGTTTATCGACGATCCTGCTCGATTCCACGAGTCCACGGCGGCGCGTCAAAACGCGGCCCCTGGACCAATGCGATCAAGTCGCTGATCCGCAACAAATTGCGCGGTTTCATCAACAAGTATGAACT
>JAADGN010000063.1 GCA_013152325.1 Chloroflexota bacterium | reverse complement strand
TATGCACAACTGCTCAACAAATTTACCTATGATTTCATGACCGAATTTTGCCAGGATGGTATCATTGACTGGGAAAAATTAGTCCGTTTCAACTCAGCCTGGAAGACAGCGACACCTTAAAGAGTATGTCCCCCTCCCCCGAAGAAAAACGCCGGCTCGTGCTGGGCATCTCCGGCCTGATGGATATGGCGCTCGGCGCGGCGCTGGTGCTGGCCGCGTTCGGGATCATCCCCTGGCTGGCCGATATCCCCGGCTGGATGCTGGCGATCCTCGGCGTGGGCTTTTTCATCTTCGGCGCTTTTTTCGCGGCCTTCAACCTGGGCGCGCGCTGATTGAAGCGCCGTTTTTTGGAGTCTGCGCGTTGCCCCGCCCGTAAGACCTGAGCGCGGATGCGCGCCAGGAGGCTTCCATGTCTGAATCCGGTACACCGAAAGGCACCCTGTCAAGCATGCTCTTCGGGGGCATCTTCTTCCTGATGGGCAGCTTCGTCGTCCTCGTTGCCGCCGACATCATCCACACCGACCCAGGCTCCATCCACGCGCCGCGCTGGGTGCTGGCCGCGGCCGGGGGGCTGTTCATGTTCGCCGGAATGACGATTGCCTTGCAGGGAGCTTTCAGCCCCGGCGCGCAGCAAACCGCGCTCTACCAGTGGCTGCAATACTTTCTCGTGTTGGGGATTTTGGTGTCTTTCTCGTTCGTTTTTATTTGGATAGGCCTTGGCCCCGGCGAACGGGAATTTTCGAGCAGCAGTTCGATTGGCCCCATTACTGTCTCCGGCAGCGGCGACGATCTGATGGGCCGCTGCATGTTCGGCGGATTTGGCCTGTTGATGGGGGCTGGCACGCTGTGGTACGCCATCAGCCGCCTGCTGCGGATCCTCGGGGGCCGGCCGGATAAGGAATAGGGATCATGAAAGCCGGGAACATCTTTGGGAATTGCATCTCGTTGGCGGTCGGGCTTGTCTTCGCCGCGGCGGGGACATTCATCGCCTCGATTGGGCTGGGCGTCCTGCCCGTCGATTCGTCCAGCGTGGACGGCGCGCCCTGGATGTTCGTCGGCTTCGGGCTGATGTTCTTCCTGGTGGGCACGAAGGTCTTCTCGGCAGGCGCGACGCCCGCCGACGCCCGGCAGACCGTCTTCTTTCAGACGGCACAAGCCCTGCTCACCGGCGGCATCCTGCTGCTTTTCGGCAGCATCTTTGTTTGGGTCGGCCTGCAACCGGACGAAAACGCCACGCTGGTCGACCACCTGATCTTCGTGATCGTCGGTCTGCTGATCGCGGGCTGGGGGTTGAGTCCCCTGGTCAAGGGGCTGATCCGTTTTCTGCGCGGCGGGCAGGGAGATGGCGACGAATAGAACGCCCGTCACCCGCTCTCTGGCATGCGAACGAATTTTTGAATGAAAGAATGGTGGAATTGCTTCGACCCGCCTTGCAAATCTTGCAAGGCATTTTTGTTTCCCCCGGTTCAGGCTATAATACAGGCTGTCAGACCCGCATATCTCTGGAGTGAAACCATGCTCATCATCATCAGCGACGTTCATCTGGGGGACGGCACGTGTGGACGTTCCATTTCAGCCGACGCGTTTCATTTGTTTGCCGACCGCCTGAAGGAGTTGGCCTACAATGCCTCCTGGCGGCAGGACGATACCTACCGGCCGATCGAAGAAATCGACATCCTGCTGCTGGGCGACATCCTCGACCCGCTCCACTCCACGCTGTGGCTGGACACCGTGTCCGGCGCGGCGGATTACGTCCGCCCCTGGACGGATACGTCATCCCCGTCGTATGCCAAAAAGCTGGGCGAGATCACCCGCGCCATTCTGGCGAAAAATGCCGAGTCGGTTGACGCCATGCGCCGCATTTCACGCGGCGAGATCGTCCTCCTGCCGCCCGCCGCGGCCAACGGACAACCCGACGTGCAATGCCGCGAGTGGATACCCGTCGAAATCCGTCTGCACTACATGGTCGGCAACCACGACTGGTATTACCACATCCCCGGCAAAGCCTACGATGCCATCCGGCAAGAGATCGTGGACGCCCTCGGGCTGGCGAACAGCCCCGCGTGTTTCCCGTATGAGATCGAAGAATCGGATGCCCTGCAAAATATCCTGTCCCGCTACGGGGTCTACGCCCGCCACGGCGATTGTTTCGACTCGTTCAACTTCGACAAGGACGAGGGCCGCCTCGCGGCCGCGTTGGGGGACGTCTTCGCCGTCGAGATGCTCAACCGTTTTCCCTTCGAGATCGAACGCCGTTTGGGAGACGTGATCCCGCCCGCCGTCGTGGACAATCTGCGCGAGCTGACCAACGTCCGCCCGGCGCTGGCGACGCCGCTCTGGATCAGCGGTCAGATCATCCACAGCAGCCTGCCGCGCAACCTCCAGGACCAGATCAAGGCCATCTGGGATGAACTGGGCGACGAATTTCTCAATTTGGATGTCGTCCGGGCGGCGGACAAATGGCTGACGCTGGACAGCGTGGACGCGCTGGAACTGATCCTGAAATTTTCCAGCCGCACTTCTTTTAAGACCATCAACGACATTGTGGTCTGGGTGCGGGAGAAACTGTGGGGCAACGACGAAGTATCCTTTGCGGAACACGCGCTGCAAGAGCAGGCCTTTCTGGAACACCAGGCCAACTATATCGTCTATGGGCACACGCACCATCACGAGATCGTTTCCCTCGACACCACCGGAAATATCGCCAACCGGGACGACCAGATCTACTTCAACTCCGGCACCTGGCATACCTATTACGACCTGGCGACGCACAAGCCCAGCGAACAAAAATTCGTCCCCTATCAGGTGCTCAGCTACCTGGCCTTCTACCGGGACGGTGAACGCCGGGGCCGCCGCTTCGAAACCTGGACAGGAGCATTCTCATGACGAACTTTCTCATCTACGGTTCCTACGGCTATACCGGCAGGCTGATCGCCGACCTGGCCGTGCAGCGCGGGCACAAACCGATCCTGGCCGGACGCGACGAAAAACGTCTCTCGCGTCAGGCCAAGACCCTGGGCCTGCCCTTCCGCGCCTTCGACCTGTCCAACGCCGAGGCGTTGGAGGCCGCCCTGCGCGAAGTGGACGTTGTGCTGCACTGCGCAGGGCCGTTCGTCCACACCTACAAGCCGATGGTCACGGCCTGTCTGCACACCAGCACCCACTACGTCGACATCAGCGGCGAAATCCCAGAGTTCGAGGCCCTGGCCGCGCTGGGCACGGAGGCCAAAGCTGCCGACATCATGCTGCTGCCCGGCGGCGGCTTCGACGTGGTTCCATCTGACTGCCTGGCCGCGCATCTCAAGGCGCGGCTGCCATCCGCCACGCACTTGCGGTTCTCCATCCGCAGCGTGCGCAGCGGGGTCTCGCGCGGCACGGCGCGCTCGGCCATCGAGAACATGCACCGGCAGGGCATGATCCGCCGGGACGGGCAACTGACGCAGGTGCCGCCCGCCTGGGCGACGCGCCAAACGGATTTCGGGCGCGGCCCGGTCACGGTCGTCTCGATCGGCTGGGGCGACGTCTCCAGCGCCTATTACAGCACCGGCATCCCCAACATCGAAGCCTACCTGGCCTTCCCGTCACTGATGCGCGCCTTCCTGCGTCTCAGCCGCGGGTTGGGCTGGCTGCTCTATACCCGCCCGGTCAAAAAACTGCTCCAGGCGGCGCTCATACTGATGCCAGCCGGCCCCTCGCCGGAGCAGCGCGCCAACGGCTTCAGCCTGATGGTCGGCGAGGTCGCAGACGAGGCCGGGGCGCGGGCCGTCTCCCGTTTGCGCACGCCGGAGGGCTACTCCCTGACCGCGCAGACCGCCGTGACGATTGTCGAACGCATCCTGGGCGGCGACTTCAGGCCCGGTTTCCAGACGCCGTCGCAAGTCTACGGCGCGGACTTCATCCTGGAGTTCGACGGTGTAAAACGGGAAGACCTGTAATCGCGCCAGGAGGGCAACATGAAAAAGCGACTCGTGTTAAGCCTGACGTTGACCGCATTGGCGGGCCTGTCGGCCTGCGGGGGAGCGCCGACCGCAACGCCGCCGGACCCCGGGCCTGCTTCCGCGCCGGCCGATACAGCCCCGGCCCCCGGCCAGGTCCCGCCAACCGCCGTCCCGACCAGTGTTCCCACGGAGGTGAGCATGCCTTTCGAATTGACCAGTTCCGCTTTCGCGCCGGGCGAATCCATCCCCGAGGTTTACTCCTGCGACGGGGATGACATTTCTCCCCCGCTGGCCTGGGGCGACCCGCCCGAAGGCACACAGTCCTTCGCCCTCATCACGGACGATCCCGATGCGCCGGGGGGCACCTGGGTACACTGGGTGCTCTACAACATCCCCGCCGGGGCGCGCAGCCTGCCGGAGAACATCCCGCTCGATCCCCAACTGGCGGATGGCAGCCTGCAGGGCAAAAATAGCTGGCACCGGCTGGGGTACGGCGGGCCTTGTCCGCCCTCCGGCACACACCGCTATTTCTTCAAACTCTACGCGCTGGATGCGTCCCCCGGCCTGACGGCAGGCGCAGCGAAAGAAGAACTGCTCCAGGCCATGGACGGCCATATTCTGGCGCAAGCCGAGTTGATGGGCACGTACAGCCGCTAGATGACCATACCCTCGCTCTGTTGGCAGGAGCGGGGGTGTTTTCGTTAAAACTTAAATCCGGCAGGTATCCCTGTGAACTATATTGGCGAATTAGCCGCTCTTTTCACTTCACTTTGTTTTACCGGCACTTCGGTGCTTTTCACCTTTGCAGGCCAGCGCGTTGGTTCGGCCGTCGTCAACCGGATGCGCGTCATCCTGGCCCTGCTCTTTTTGATGACGATCAACTGGCTGCTGTCGGGTTCTCCCCTGCCGCTGAACGCCGGCCCCGAGCGCTGGCTGTGGTTCGCGCTCTCAGGGGTGATCGGGTACGCCATCGGCGACGCTTTCCTGTTCCAAACGTATATCTGCATCGGCGCGCAGCGCGGCATGTTGTTGATGAGCCTGGCGCCGCTCATCACCGCGCTCCTGGCCTGGCCGCTTTTCGACGAGATGCTGACCCTTGGTCAATGGCTCGGCATTCTGACCACCCTGCTGGGCATCGTCTGGGTCATTTCCCGGCGGAACACAGCCCCCCTGCCGGCAAACTGCAAACCGTCCCAAGGCGTCCTGTACGGACTGGGCGCGGCGCTCGGACAGGCTGTCGGATTCCTGCTTTCCAAGCAGGGGTTGATCGGCGGGTTCTCTCC
Organism: Chloroflexota bacterium; assembly: GCA_013152325.1. Taxonomy (GTDB): domain Bacteria; phylum Chloroflexota; class Anaerolineae; order Anaerolineales; family Villigracilaceae; genus Desulfolinea. The sequence continues at coordinate 3,820 of JAADGN010000063.1, read as the reverse complement.
CATTGCAGGCAACACCATCCGCATGTTGGCCGCGGTCATCGCGCTGTGGGGCGTCCTGTTGTTTCAGGGGCAGGCCAGCCGCACCGTGAACGCCATCCGAGCCAACCCGCGCATCCTGGGAATGCTGGCGCTGGCGTCTCTCTTCGGGCCTGTGCTGGGCGTCTCGTCCTCCCTGTTCGCGTTGGACTATATCCCGGTTGGCGTTGCCAGCACACTGACCGCCCTGCCGCCGGTCCTCCTGCTGCCGGTCAGTTGGCTGGTCTTCAAGGAGCCTTTCGACTGGCAGGCCGTTCTGGGCACGCTGGTGGCAATTGGCGGCACTGCGCTTTTGTTCCTATCCTGAACCGAAGGAGGTTGTCATGAACATTTTGCAATCCGGGCGCGGCGAGTTGATCCAGCCGTTCGACCTGGACGAGTTCCGCGAATGGAACCGCACGAAGAAGTCCCGCAAACTGGTGGACAAGCTGATGAGCGAGCAGGAGGCCGTCAGCAAATTCGTCCACGATGGCTGCTATATCGGCACCGAATTGTACGGGACGGTGCGCGCGCCCATGTCGCTGGCGCGCGAGGTTGTCCGCCAGGGGGTGAAAGACCTGCGCGTCTGCGGGCAGGGCGTGCTCGAACTCGACCTGTGGCTGGCCGCCGGGCTGGTCAAAAAACTGGATATCACCTACATCGGCCTGGAAGTGTACGGCACCTCCCCCTCGCTGCGGCGGGCGGTCGAATCGGGGCAGGTCGAGTCGTGTGTCGAGTGGTCGAACGGGGCCATCACCTGGCGCATGAAGGCGGCCGCCATGGGCGTCCCTTTCCTGCCGACGCGTTCCATGCTCGGCACGGGCACGCTCGAATACAGCGCGGCCAAAGTCGTCCGCGACCCGTTCACCGGCCTGAAGGTCGCCCTGCTGCCCGCATTGATCCTGGACGCGGCGCTGATCCACGTCCACCGCGCCGACAGGTACGGCAACTGCCAGGTGGAGGGCATCAGCGGCTTCGCCTTCGAGATGGCGCGCGCCTGCAAGCGGCTGATCATCAGCGCCGAGGAGATCGTCCCGACCGAGGAGATCCGCAAATACCCCGACCGCACCATGATCCCCTACTACCTGGTGGACGCGGTCGTCCACGCGCCGTTCGGCTCGCATCCCGGCGAGATGGCTTACGTCTATGGCCGCGACGAAACTGCGATCAAGGAGTGGGTGCGGATGAGCAAGACCCCGGAGGGCGCAAAGGCCTATCTGGACAAATATGTCTACGGGGTCGAGGATCACCAGGAATATCTTGACCTGTTCGGGCCAGCACGCCTGGATCAACTGATCGCTGAACGCGAGAGACGGGAGTAATGAAATGAGCGAACAACCCTACTCGAAAAACGAACTGATGATCTGCGTGGCGGCGCGGCTCTTCGAAGACGGAACGACCTGCTTCATCGGCACGGGCATCCCCATGCTGGCCGCCATGTTAGCCGCCAAGACGACCGCGCCCAACCTGGTGCCGATCTTCGAGTTCGGCGGGATGGGCGCCATTCTGGAAGACCTGCCGCGCGCCGTCGGCGGCGCGCGCACGTTCCACAAGGGGCTGGCCGCGTCCGGCATTTGCGACACCATGGAGACCGCCCAGCGCGGCTTCGTGGACTACGGCTTCCTGGGCGGCGCACAGATCGACCCCTACGGCAACCTGAACAGCATTACCATCGGCGACCACGACCACCCGAAGGCGCGCCTGCCCGGCTCCGGCGGCGGCAACGACGTGGGCAGTTCCTGCTGGCAGACGATTGCCATCATGCAGCACCAGAAGCGGCGCTTCGTCCCCCAGGTGGATGTGGTCACCACGCCCGGCTACCTGACCGGCCCCGGCGCGCGCGAAGAAGCCGGACTGCCGCGCGGCACTGGCCCGGCGTACGTCGTCTCCACGCTGGCGTTGATGGACTACGATCCCGGCACGCGGCGTATGCGGCTCAAGGCGCTCAACCCCGGCGTGACGGTCGAGGAAGTGGTCGGGAACACCGGCTTCGACCTGGTCATGCCCGGCGAGATCGGGCAGAACGCCCCTCCCAGCGCGGAGGAGTTACGCTTGCTGAGAAAAGAGATCGACCCGGAGGGGTTGTACATTTAGCGCACACGTTAAAGGACAAAAAGCCTCCCGCAGGTTTGAAACCTGCGGGAGGCTGTGCATCAGCGACAATTTTTGTTGTTTTCACATATCGGCTCTGGCAGCGGACACTGCAACGGGGCTGCAGGGTCGCGGGTGTAGGCGGCTGTCTCATCCTCGCCAAGTACGATAACCATGAGCGCATCGAGTGATACGTTAATTGCATGTGGATTAGGTTTAGTTATGCACCCCACGACGATCACATCTTCCGCATGAGGAAAATAGGATGGCGATTGGAGCAGCGGTAGAACGGCCTGCCCAGCGCCAAACGGGCCGATGAATGTAAATCCCAGCCGGGGAAAACTTTCAGGCGAATAGGCAGTCCTTTGGGCTGTATGTTCTCCTTTGTCGATTGCATAATAACGCGGGAAAAGGCCAAGCCCAAAAAATGCGCGTGCGTCCGGATCTGTGAGAAAAACACCCAGTTCCTGACGGGAAATACCAGTTTGCGTCAAAAGATCGTCCCGGATCAACAGGTCGAAAACTTCGTCTTTCGTTAACTCAGGATAACGCTGCGGCGTTGTCCGGTCAATGATCGTCATCGCGCCGACAAACAGGAAGAAGGGGAGCAGTGCAAAAGCCCCTTTTTGCCAGGAGAAGGCCCTGTCTTCAGGGAGTGATCGTTCGTCTTCAAGGTCCAGCCCAAACAAGGCCGCCCCCCAGAAGATGATCTGCATGAGGCCCAGGGCAAAATAAAACAAAACCACCCAGTCCATGGGGACGATATAGCGTCCACCGGAGGTGCGGGCCAATGCTGCGGAAAGGTTGTAAGCCAGAAATATCCCCAGGGGCACAAGTCCGGCGAGTTTCCATTTTTTCCAGGAGAGGCCGATGCCAATGGAAAGAAGGGCCAGATTTATCCACAAACCCAGCGCCTCCACCGGGGTCAGGTTCCCCTGCCAAGCGCCGCCGACTTTCCCCCAATACGGATGGGTTTCGTATATCGTGCGGCGCAGGTCGTGGAAGATCGGGTCGGTGGGGAGAATAAGCACGCTGGCAACCAGATTGTGCGCAAAGTGATTGATGATCGGCGCGGCGATCTTTTCGCCCCCCCTTTCAGGGTTGCTTAATGAAATAGCAGGGGGCATGGAAGACTGGCGGCTGTCTGAGTGTACCCTTTGCAGTGAAATATTCCGTGCAGGGGAGATCGGCTTAAAAGAAGTCGGCGGAGCCGGCGTGGGCGTGGATGGCGGCCTGGAACGAAATCCCTCCTTGAGAACATATTGGGGCTTGCTGGTGAAAAAGAAAGGGTTCCCCGACAAGGTCCAACTGCGCCACATCCAGGGGGAAAGGACGATGGTCATCGACAGAACAACCAAAAGCGTCGATGCCAGCCAGCCCTTCCAATCACGGCCAAAGACCAAGATGATCCCGGCCAAAACCGCAAAGGGCATGACCAGTGCATTGAAGCGCAGCAAGATCAACAAGGCCAGCGCGCCGCCAACAGGCAGGGCATAGGCCATGCGCACACGAGGGTCTTTTCTGAACCAAAGGAAAAGCCACAGGGAGATGGCAGCCAGGCCAACCCTGACGGGATATTCGGTCAGCAAAAAACGGGCGTGCGAAAGATCGAGCATTGTGCTGGCGGCAAAGGCGTTGAGTTCGCGAAGGATCGCCAATGCGGCCACAAAAAAACCGAGCGGACGGCTGTGCATGGATTTTCCCAGCCAATAGA
>JAADGN010000117.1:3015-17926 GCA_013152325.1 Chloroflexota bacterium | reverse complement strand
AAGTTTTTTTCTTTGTGGTGAAAAGGAATCATTTATGACCAAAGCAACCATTATCGGCGGTTCGGGTTACACCGGCGGGGAATTGCTCCGCCTGCTGCTGTTCCACCCGGAAATCGAAGTCGTGCAGGTCACTTCGCGGCGCAAACTGGGCGAATACGTCTATCAGACGCACCCCAACCTGCGCGGCCAGACGCAATTGAAATTCACCGCCCCGGACGACCTCCAACCTGTTGACGTCCTCTTCCTGGCGCTGCCGCACGGTCAGGCGCAGAAGCGTATCGCCGAGTACACCGCGCTGGCGGACGCCATCGTGGACTTGTCGGCAGACTTTCGTCTAAAAGACCCCGCCGCCTACGAGAAATGGTACGGGGGGCCGCACGCCGCCCCCGACTGGCTGGGCAAATTCGCCTACGGCCTGGCCGAACTGCACCGCGATGAACTGAAAAGCGCCCGCTACATCAGCGGGGTGGGCTGCAACGCCACGGCGGTCAACCTGGCGCTGCTGCCGCTCCTGCAGGCCGACCTGCTGGACCCGGTCATCGCCGAGGTCAAGGTCGGCTCCTCGGAGGGCGGCGCGGAACCCAACCCCGGTTCGCACCACGCCGAGCGCAGCCACGTTGCCCGCACCTACGCCGCTTACGGCCACCGTCACACCGCCGAAATCATCCAGGAAAGCGGGCTGACGGACGTCGCGCTGACGATGACCTCGGTGGACATGGTGCGCGGCGCGCTGGCGACTGTCCACGGATGGGTGAAGCCCGGCGTGGCGCTCAAAGACCTGTGGAAGACCTACCGCGCCGCCGCGGCGGAAAACCCCTTCCTGCGGGTGGTCAAGGAGCGCCGCGGCGTGTACCGCGTCCCGGAGCCGAAGATCCTGGCGGGCAGCAACTATGCCGACCTGGGCTTCGACCTCGACCCGGAGAGCGGCCACGTGGTCGCCATCTGCGCCATCGACAACCTGATGAAAGGCGCGGCGGGTTCGGCGGTGCAGGCGCTCAACCTGTCCCTCGGCTTCGACGAGACCCTGGGGCTGGAATTTCCGGGGCTGCATCCGATTTAGGATTGCAGATTTTAGATTGTCGATTGCTGATTTTTCCGGCAAACGAGCCAATCTTTTGGAGAACAGCGAAGGCAAATGAACAAATCAGAAATCAAAAATCGAAAATCTACAATCGTGGTGAAACTCGGCGGCACCGAAGGCGTGGATTTCTCCGCCATCTGCCGCGACGCGGCCGGCCTGCTGGCAGGAGGACACAAACTCGTCCTCGTCCACGGCGGCTCGGCGGAGGCCAACGCGCTGGGCGAAGCCGTCGGCTGCCCGCCGCGCTTCGTCACCTCGCCTTCGGGCTACACCTCCCGCTACACCGACCGCCGCACGCTGGAAATCTTCGCCATGGCGGTCAACGGCAAGGTCAACACCCTGCTGGTGGAGCAACTGCAGACGCTGGGCGTGAACGCATTCGGCCTGAGCGGGCTAGACGGCGGGCTGATGCGCGCCAAACGAAAGGCCGCCATCCGCATCGTCGAGAACGGCAAGAAGAAAATTTTGCGCGACGACTACACCGGCAAAATCGAAAGCGTGGATGCCTCCCTGCTGCAGGCGCTGCTGGAGGCCGGATGCACGCCGGTCATCGCGCCGCTGGCGCTCAGCGAGAAGGGCGAGGCCCTCAACGTGGACGCCGACCGCGCCGCCGCCGAAGTCGCCGCCGCGCTCCAGGCCGGGACGCTCATCCTGCTGACCGCCGTCCCCGGCCTGATGCGCGCTTTCCCGGACGAGAGTACGCTCATTCCCGAAATCTCCGCCGCCGACCTGGAAGCCGCGCTGGGCTATGCCCAGGGCCGCATGAAAAAGAAAGTCTTGGGCGCACAGGAAGCCCTGGCAGGCGGCGTGGGGCGCGTGGTCATCGCCGACGGCCGGGTGGAGCAGCCCATCACGGGCGCTTTAGCCGGTCGCGGAACGGTGATAAGATAATACAAATGATGAATGCAGAAGGCAGAATGCAAAATTCATCGTTCCGTATTCATCATTCTGCATTCCAGGAGGTGCCCCATGTCCGCCCCACCCGACCTGCGTGAGCGCACCAAAGCCTACGCCCTGCAAATCATTCGGCTGTACCGCGCCCTGCCCAAAAGCGGAGAAGCGCGGGTGATTGGCAACCAGATTTTGCGCAGCGGCACCTCGGTCGGCGCGCAATACCGCGAGGCCTGCCGCGCCAAATCGAACCGGGACTTCATCAGCAAAATGGAGGGCAGCCTGGGCGAACTGGACGAAACCGCCTACTGGCTGGAACTGCTGGAAGATGCTGAAATCCTGCCCGTTCCCCGTCTCTCTGCCTTGCAAAAGGAAACTGACGAACTGATAGCCATCTTCGTCGCCTCCATCAAAACCGCCAAAAAACGCCGCTGATCCACCATTCCGCATTCACCATTCATCATTCCTCATTCACCCTTCCTGGAGTTCCTATGCCCACCATCGTTCGCTGGTATGTCAAAACCGCCCTGCTCTACCTGGCCCTCGCACTGGGCCTGGGAATCTTGCTGGCAGCAGGGATATGGCGCGCCGCGCTCACCCCATCCTACTGGCATCTCTTCATCGTCGGCTGGCTGACCCAGTTGATCTTCGGCATCGCCCTGTGGATGCTGCCTTCCTTCACCCGCGAACGTCCACGCGGCAATGAACTGCTCTCCTGGGCAGTATACGTCGTCCTGAACGCCGGGCTGCTGCTGCGCGCCATCGCCGAACCGCTGCGTGCAGTCCAGGTCGGCGCTGCGGCGCTGTGGGGCCAGGCCCTGGTCATTTCGGCAATACTGCAATGGCTGGCCGCTTTAGGCTTTGTGATCAACGCCTGGCCGCGGGTGCGCGGGCCCCGCCGCAAGACGCGCCAGGGAGGGGCATGATGCCGCGTTTGAGCGTGTGGGCAGTGCGCCTATCCCTGCTGTATCTGCTGGCCGGATTTACCATCGGCGCTTTTATCCTCGTCAACAAGGGCGTTGGCGCCTACCCGGCCGCATGGCGCTGGTTTGGGGCGCACCAGGAATTCCTGCTCATCGGCTGGATGGGACAATTTGCCATCGGCATCGGCTATTGGGTCTTTCCACGCTACCGGGGCAACCACCGCGGCAACCCGGCCGCTGCGGTGCTGGCCATCGTGCTGCTCAACATCGGCATCGCGCTGGTCTTCGTCAGCACTTTTTGGGGTCTGCCCCTCTCCCTTTGGGGACGCACATTCGAAGCCGCTGCCGCGCTGTCCTTTGTAATCTACGCCTGGCCGCGCGTCAAACCGACCGGGGCATAACCGCCCCGCCCCTCTCAGTATTTTTTTCATTCCGGAGTTTCCATGTCCACCCTCCAACAACTTGAAGACCTTCATACCTCCGGCGTCTACGCCAAACGTGACCTGACCATCGTGCGCGGGCAGGGCGCGCTGCTCTGGGACGACCAGGGCAACGAATACATCGACTGCGCAGCCGGGCACGGCGTCGCCAACCTGGGACACAGCCACCCCAAAGTGGTGCAGGCCATCCAGGAGCAGGCCGCCCGCCTGATCACCTGCCCGGAGATGTTCTACCATCCCGTCCGCGCCGCCCTGCTGGAAAAACTGACCGCCCTGGCCCCCGCCGGGATGCAACGCGCCTTCCTCTGCAACTCCGGGACGGAAGCGGTCGAAGCGGCCTTCAAATTCGCCCGTTACAGCACCGGGCGGACGGAGATCGTCGCCGCCATGCGCGGCTTCCACGGGCGGACGATGGGCGCGCTCTCGGCCACCTGGAACAAGAAATACCGCCAGCCCTTCCAGCCGCTGATACCGGGCGTCAAACACGTCCCCTACAACAAACCGGACAAACTGGACGCCGCCGTCAGCGACCAGACCGCCGCCGTCATCCTGGAAGTGGTGCAAGGCGAGGGCGGGGTGCATCCCGGCACAGCGGAATACCTGCGCGGCGCACAGGAGATCTGCCGTCAACGCGGCGCGCTGCTCATCCTGGACGAAGTCCAGACCGGTTTCGGGCGCACGGGCAGGATGTTCGCGCTGGAACACCATGACCTGCAGCCCGACATCCTGTGCGTCGCCAAGTCCATCGCCGGGGGCGTACCGATGGGCGCGGCCCTGCTGGGCGAACGCGTCAAACCGTTGACGCCCGGCCTGCACGGCTCGACCTTCGGCGGGAATCCGCTGGCCGCCGCGGCCGCGGTCGCCGCGCTGGACGTTCTGGTGGAAGAAGACCTGCCCGCTCACGCCGCCGAGACGGGCGCAACCCTGATGGACAAATTACAGGAAATCCAATCGCCGCTGATTCGCGAAGTGCGCGGCCTGGGGCTGATGGTGGGCATTGAGTTGAAGCAAAAAGTCGCCCCCTTCCTGCAAGCCCTGACGGCGCGCGGCGTGCTGGCCCTGCCCGCGGGGATGACCGTCATCCGCCTGCTGCCGCCGCTGGTCATCACCCACGAGCAAATTGACCGCGTGGTGGAGGCAATAGGGACCGTCCTAACAGAACAAACGGACCAATGAACCAACCCAAAACCCTGATCGACCTCGTCCAGCACTACAGTCCCTCCGGGCAGGAACGCGCCGCGGTGGATTATCTCGTCGGGCGCATGGCGGAGCTGGGTTTCGAGCGCGCCTGGCGCGATGAAGTCGGGAACGCCGTGGGCGTGACGGGCGAGGGAGCGCGTCAAATCGTCCTGTTGGGGCACATCGACACCGTGCCGGGAGAGATCCCTGTCCGCGTGACGGACGGCATCCTGCACGGACGCGGCAGCGTGGACGCCAAAGGGCCGCTGGCCGCCTTTGTGGACGCGGTGGCCGCCGTCGGCCCCGTGGAGGGCTGGCAGTTCGTGGTCATCGGCGCGGTGGACGAGGAACGCGAATCCCTGGGGGCGCGGCACGTCGTGAACCAGTACGGTCCCGACTACGTCATCGTCGGCGAACCGAGCGGCTGGGAGCGCATCACGCTGGGGTACAAGGGCAGCGCGCGGGCGCAAGTCACCGTGCGGCGCGAGATGGCCCACACCGCCGCACAGGACGAGAGCGCGCCAGAGGCCGCCGTGGAAATCTGGAACCGGGTACAGGCCTGGGCTGCGGCGTTCAACGCCGGGCGGGAGCGCGCTTTCACCCAGGCGCTGCCGACGCTGCAAGGCTTCTCCTCGGAAACGGATGGCTTCAAAGAAACGGCCACCCTCCAAATTGGAGTCCGCCTGCCCGAGGACCTGGATCCGCTTCAATGGTATGCACACTTGCGGGAACTGGCATCTGCCGCGGGCGGAGAAGTCCAACCCAAGGGGTATCCAATCCCGGCTTATCGTGCGGAGAGGAATACCCCGCTGGTACGCGCCTTCCTGGGCGGAATCCGGGCCGCGGGCGGCAAGCCGGGCTTCGTGGTCAAAACCGGCACCGCCGACCTGAACATCGTCGCGCCAGCCTGGGGCTGCCCGGCGGTGGTCTACGGGCCGGGGGATTCCAGCCTGGACCACACGCCAAACGAGCACCTTTCCCTGGATGACTACAACCATTCCGTACAGGTTTTAACAGCCGCGCTGCAACGCTTAACCAGCCACCGCAATTCATGAGGCCGCGGCCACAGGCAAAGGTGAAACCGGCTGAAAGCGGCTGAACATCCTCCCCGGCGCGGGCGACATCCAAAACGTAATCCACCAGCAAACCAGGCAGGTCAATCCCGGTCAGAGGTACGGTGGTATGAAATTCCATCGTATGGTTGATCTCATTGACCAGATACCCGCGCCGGGGATCTTCGATGATGTCGACAGCCAGCACACCGCCGCCAACAGCCTGCGCAGCCCGCACACAGAGATCGTCGAGTTCAGGAGTCACCGGACAGATTTCCCCGGCCCCGCCGCGGGCCGTGTTGGTGATCCAATGCCGGGATTTGCGGTAAATTGCGCCCACGGTACGCTCACCGATCAAAAAGGCGCGGATGTCACGGCCTGGTTTCTCAATATATTCCTGAATGTAGAAAATGGAATGCTGGTAAGACCCCAGTGTGGCTTTGTGCTCCAGGATCGATTCGGCCGCATCGCGGTCATTGATTTTCGAAAGCATCCGTCCCCACGAGCCGACCACGGGTTTGAGCACCACCGGGTATCCCAAGGTTTCGATTGCTTCAAGCGCGGCCTGCGGCGTGAAAGCCACCAGGGTGCGGGGTTGTGGGATTTCAGCTTTATCCAAAACTGCGGTAGTCGCCAGCTTGTTGCCGCAGATTTCAGCCACCCGAGCGCTGTTGACGGTGCGTATCCCCCAGCCATTGAGCATTTGCAGGGCGCTCAGGCCGCGGCCATAGCTCAGGTTGCGAGCCAACACCACGTCGAAGCGCTGCCAATCCTGGGGACGATCCAGATCGAAAATGGCATCGCGGTCGTTGATGCGCTTATAAGCAACGCCGCGCGCGTCCAAGGCGGCGAAAATCCACTTCTCCTCTACTCTCACCCGCGAGTACATCACAGCAATTTGAAAATCGTTCATCGTCATCACGACACCTCCAAGAAAATAAAAAAGCCCTCCGGATGGCTTTCATCCAGAGGGCCTACGAACCTAGTTCGTCTCCTGCCTCTACCCGTTAAACACAACGGGCCGAAAGCCTTACTTTGGGCTTGCGGCTCTTCTTGACCTTGAAAACGAGGACAAAGGCGGAGGTTTTCATGCTGGAAAGTAGTCTATCAGAAAACACCCCAAATGTACAGGAATTTGATATAGTATCTATCCGAAAATTCTTTTGTAGTAACGACCTCGCGTAGCACCCTGTCAGGGTCAGCCGTCAAGCAGCGACCACAAGCCGCCACCACGCATTTTTCCGGACAGGTTCATAGTATGTGACGCAGTCACACCTGGTTTTGCCTGATACAATTTACCTCACGCAAAACCAAACGCTCGTGCATCAATTGCAAAGAAGAGAAAACCATGCAAACATACACCATCCGCCTGCGCCCGGGACAGGACTTGTTCAACGAGATCGAGGCTTTTGTCCGCCAAAAGGGGATCGAAGCCGGGACTGTGTTGGCCTGTGTGGGCAGCCTGACCACCGCCACGCTGCGTCTCGCCAACCGGGACCATCACAGTGCCTATGAGGGACACTTCGAGATCGTCTCGCTGACAGGGACGGTATCCACGCATGGGTCGCATTTGCACATCTCCATCTCGGACGGAGACGGCGCGACCATTGGCGGGCACCTGGTCGAGGGATGTGCCATCTACACCACCGCGGAGATCGTCATCGCCGCGTTTCCTGAATTGGTGTACAAACGTGAACACTGCCCGGAATCAGGCTACCCCGAGCTGGTTGTTACCCCAAAAAAATAATCCCGCACGCAGGCGCAGCTGCACAGCCCTGTCCGCTTTACGTCCGCGCCCTGCGCTCCGTCCACAACATCCACTGGAAAATGGCGAGGGCCAGCACCCAAACCACAAAGATGATCATCATCATCGAGAGCGGGCCGGCGCGATCGATCTGCTGGCCGATCAACCAGGGCAGGCTCATCGCTCCCGCGCTGCCCGCGGCCCAAACAATCCCGTTCAGCTTGCCGGAAATTTGAATCCGGCTCTGCACAAAAGAGAACGTGGTCGGGAAAATGGCCGCGATGCTCAAGCCCATCCCGACCGAACCGACCCAAACCGCAACCGGATACTGCGCCATAAACCGCATCACCCCCGCGCTGACAACGGCCCCCAAAAGATAGATCGTGACCAGTGTTTGGGGTTTGAAGCGCGCCGCCAACAGCACGGAGGCCAGCCGTCCAAACATGACCGAAAGCCAAAAAACGGACGTCAAGGTGTAGGCCGCGGCGGCCTGGCCGACTCCGCTGCTGACGAAATAGGTGAAAATCCAGCCGCCGTAACTGACCTCCACGCCGACGAACAAAAAAGCCAGCGCCGCGAACCCGATGAACAGGGGATAGTTCGTCAGGCGGGTTTCGTTGTCGATGACGTGCGCGGGGATTTCCGGCGAGGGCGTCAGAAAGAACCACGCCGCCACGGGCAGGAGCGCCAACGCGATCCCGCCGTAGCCCCGGGCCAGGCTCACCCGTCCCAGGTATAGCGGGGCGAGAAAGCTGCCCAACCCGGCAAAAAAGTACATCGCGTTCAGATATGGGCCGGGACGTTCCCTCTGCACCCAGACGAGCAGCGTGTTCGAACCGACGTCCACGCCGCCCTGCGCAAAACCGACGAAAAAGATCGCGGCAGCGAGCAAGGCCAGCAGGTCAATGGCCGGGAGCACCGCCATCGTCCCCGCGGCCAGGAGCAGGAGGAGACCCATTAAGCGGTGACCCGGCCACTTGTCGTAGCGCGCGCCGCTGAAAAACGATCCCGTCAGATAGCCAAAGGAGCGCGCCGTAAACAGAACGCCAATTTGCGCCATCCCCACACCGACGTTCGCGGCCAGATCGGGCAGCGTTGGCCCCAGGGAAGCGATCACCGCTCCCAGCGTCAGAAAGACGCCGAAATATCCTATCGTTTGCAAAGAAGACTGTTTCGTCATAACGTTCCAACGCGAAGGACACCAAGCCGCACAAAGTTTTTCTTCGTGCTCTTCGTGTCCTTCATGACGCCAAAAAAGCGCCCTATTTCTCTGTGCCGATAAATTCGCGATACGCAGCCAGGAATTGTTCTTCGTCCCGCACCGTGACCGGCAGTCCCAGCCGCTTGCCCAAACGGGTCAGCTGCGGCGGGTCGACATAGGTCGTCGCCAGCAACTCGTCTTCCGCCAGCACGTCGTTGGCCGGACCATCCAGCAGCACGCGCCCCTGCGCCAGCGCGATAATGCGCTCGAAGTTCTCGGCGCAAAAATCAATATCGTGGGTGATCGTGATCACGGTCTTGCCCCGTTCGCGCAGCACGCGCACCACGTTGGCAATGCGGGCGATATTGGCCGCGTCCTGTCCTGTGGTCGGCTCATCGAAGATCACGACAGGCGTGTCCATCGAGATGATCGAAGCCAGCGCGACCATCTTGCGCCAGGTCGACGACAAATCGTAGGGATTGGTCTCTTTTTTGTCCGTGAGTTCGGTCAGGGCCAGCGCGTCTTCCACCAGCCGTTCGATTCTCTCCGGGGAATACCCTAGGTTGCGCGGCCCAAAAGCCACCTCGTCATGCACGTTTTTGGTGAACAACTGCTCGTCGGGATTTTGGAAAACGTACCCGACCCGGGCGGCCAACTGCGAAACGGCGTGTTCCCGCGTATCCCAATCACCGATGTGTACGCTCCCCTGGGTGGGCTGCAACAGGCCGTTGAAATGCTTGACGAGGGTCGTTTTCCCGGCCCCGTTCTGCCCGACCATGGCCACCTGCTCCCCAGCCTCGATGACCAGCGAGATGCCCCTCAGGGCTTCCACGCCCGCCGGATAGGTGTGATGCAATTCGTTGACGACGATTCTCATTTTCGGTCCCTCGCAAAGCCGTCCACGGCCTCTTGCAATGTGATCGGCAGGCGGCGATCGCCCGGCCAAAGCCCCTGCCCGGAAGCCGTGCGCGCCACCGAAGTGTAGCGCGAGATGCCGAAGCCGCGCTCCGGCAGCAACGGGGAGGTCAGCACCTCGCCGGGTGTCCCTTCGAGCAGGATTTCCCCATTGTGGAGCGCGATCACGCGATCGGCGAATTCAGCGATCCACTCGATCTTGTGTTCGACGAGGATCACCGTCATGCCGCGGGCGCTCATCTCTTTGATGACCTGGAAGACCTCGCGCGTGCCGATGGGATCCATCTGGGAGGTCGGCTCGTCCAGCACGAGCACTTTCGGCTCCATGACCAGGATCGAGGTCAGCGCGACGCGCTGCTGTTGTCCGCCGGAGAGCGAGTAGGGTGAGCGGTCGGCCAGGTCGGAGATGGCCGTCATCGCCATCGCGGCTTCCACACGCGCCTTCATCTCGCCGCGCGGCACGCCGATATTTTCCAGCCCAAAGGCGATCTCTTCATAAACCGTAAACTTGGAGCCGGAAATCTGGTTGAATGGATTCTGGAAAGCCAGCCCGACATTCAGCACCCATTCATCGAGCGACGATTTCTGCGTCTCGACCCCCGCGATCTCCACCGTGCCGTTAAGCTCGCCTTTGAAAAAATGGGGAATGAACCCCGAAAGCGTGTAGCAGAGCGTGGATTTTCCCGCCCCGTTCGGCCCAACGATGGCGACGAACTCGCCCTCTTCGACCTGCAAATGGATATTCCTGATGGCAGGCTCTTCCGTGAGCGGATATTTGTAGGTGACGTCTTGCAAATTTACGATGGCCATAATTTGCTCCCGAAGGCAAGGACGATCAGCAGCAGGAAAAACCAGCGGGCGGCTTTGTCCAGCTTCGTGTCCGGGATTTCGCGCAGGGAAGTCTTCTCCAGTTTGGAGGTAAAAGCGCGCGCCTCGATGGCAATCGCCCGCTCCTCGACCTCCACCAGCGAGCCGAAGACCAGCGGCCCGGTCAACGGCAGCAAGGCCCCCACCCGCTTGCGAAAACTGCCGTCCGTGTCCAGGCCGCGCGAACGCTGGGCGTCGATGATGGTGCTGGCCTTGGCCTGCATCTGGGGGATGATTTGCAGCGTGGCGGTGATGACGTAAGCGAAGGTTCCCGAAAGGCCGCGGCGCGTCAGGTCGCTCATCAATTCGCTGGGATGGGTGGTCAGCAGAAAGAGAATGAAGGCCGAGACCATCACAAAAATGCGGGAGGCCGTCAGGTAAGCAAACCGGACGCCCTCCACCGTGACGTTCAACACCCAGACCTGAAGCAGCACCCGACTGTCGCCAACATCGGGATGGAAGACGCTTTGCATCAAAAACAGGAACCCCACCACCGGCAACAGAAGCCGCCCCGCAGTGCGAAAATACTCTCGCTGGACTCTGCCCAAGAAACTAAGCGGAATAATGCCCAAAACAACCAACAGGGAGGGCAGCCAAAAACCCGGCCCGAAAAATGCCAGGATAATGAACGCGAAAACCATCACCAGTTTCGTGAGGGGATTGACCCGGTGCAATGAACTTTCGCGTTCAATGTAAAACGTGAGCTTGTCTTTCATCGCTGGATAAACCTTATCCTTCCACGCTGCTTGCAAAACACGATGCCCCGCAGCATTTTCCCTCGTGCAGCAAACCTGACCAAGAATCGTAGGGGCACAGCAAATTGCGTGCCCCTACGACTGCCTTCATCTGCAATGCCGCCTAGCTGACGTTCTCGGCGCGCGGGAAGCGGGCGAGATAGCGTTTGGAAAGTCCCTTGATGATGGCGTAGGCCAACAGGGCTGTCGCGATCTTGTCCACCGGTTCGACCAGGAAGTTGGTGCTGAAGACGGCCTGGACGACGCCTTTGCCGGTTTCCAGCAGGTAGGCGGTGATGAACGAAGAGCCGCTGGCGGTGATGCCGCCGTACAGGTAAACGGCGATGGGCGTCGACACAATCGCGGCGGTCAAGGCGATCAGGAAACCGGCAATGACCACTTTCCACCAGGTTTTGAACAGGCCGCCAATCGCGCACCAGCCGGCCACGAAACCGATGAACAGCGCCACCGGGAACCAGGGGAACGCGTTGGGGTCAATGGCCAGGCCCCAGATGATGTTGGAAAGCGTTCCGGTCAGCGCGCCAGCCCACGGGCCGGCGACAGCGGCCACCAACACCGTGCCAATGGAATCAAGGTAAACCGGCAGTTTCAAGATCGCCACGATCTGCCCAATGACCACGTTAATGGCAATCGCCACCGGGATGAGCACCCAGGTCATTGTGTTGAAATCTTTTTTAATCGATTCGGTCAGTTTCATTTTGTATTCTCCTCATGCTTTGATTGAATTAATAAAAAAGCAAAACTCAATACAAAAACTTCCCGTCACCACCTCCTCAATTAGAAATGTGTTGACACAGTTGTTCCATGCGCTCCAGGAACAACTCGATAAAATCGCGCGGACGTACGCCCAGGGCCACTTTCATATTGGGCGCTTTATCCTCCATGCGGTAGAAATCGGCGAAGGTCTTGCCCATCGAGGCGCCGCCGGAAATATCCACGTCCACGTAGAGCGTTTCAGTGTCCACCAATTGCGGCGCAAAGACGAGCGCCAACGCCAATGGATCGTTGATAATGCAGCCATCGATCTGCTGGTACTCGTCGTGGAATTCCATGTAGAAGCGGGTCGCATCGGCAATGAACTGCGCAACGGGCGACTTTTGCTCCAGCAAACGCGCCACATCCGCATCCGACAGGATGCACTGGTAGGTCACGTCCAGCGGGACGAGGGTGATCGGCATCCCGGAGTGATAGACGATGTGCGCTGCGTGCGGGTCCACGTAGGTGTTGAACTCCGCCAGCGGCGTGGTGTTGCCCTCGTGACGGATGGCGCCGCCCATGATGACCACTTCCTTGACGGCCTCCACAATGCGCGGCTCGCGGCGAATGGCCATGGCAAGATTGGTCAACGGGCCGATCGGCACCAGTGTGATCTCGCCGGGCGCAGCCAAAATCCTTTCGATCAAAAAATCCACGGCGTGCTGCGCCGCGGGCCGGGCCTTGGGCGGCGGCAGTTGGGCGTACCCGATGCCGGTTTTTCCGTGCGTCTCCGGAGCCAGCAGCGAGGGCTGCACCAGCGGCAGCGAACAGCCCTTCGCCACCGGCACATGAGCAGCCTGCGCCAGCTCCAACACGGACAGGGCGTTCACCGTCCCCTGGTCGGCGGAGCAATTGCCGTGGACGATGGTCAGCCCATCGACCTGCACTTCGGGGGAGGCCAGCGCCAGCAGGATGGCCAGCGCGTCGTCGATGCCGGGATCGGTATCAATGATGATGCGTTTTGGGGTCATGGATTACCTTGTTTGGGAATAGAGCGCTTCAACTTCATCCGCGCCGGGGATGGACGGCTGCGCGCCGAATTTGGTCACGGCCAGCGCGCCGGCGCAGTTTGCGTAAGCGATGGCCTTCTCCAGGGAACGTCCCCGGACGAGGGCCGCGGCCAACCCGCCGATGAACGAATCCCCGGCGGCGGTGGTGTCCACGACCTCCACCCGTTGACCGGGGACATGCACGACAAGCTCGTGGGAGACCAGCAACGCGCCCTGTTCGCCAAGCGTCACAATCACGGTTTTCACGCCCCGAGCGAGCAGCGCGCCGGCTGCCTTCCCGGCGGAGGCCGTGTCCGTGACCGGCTGGCCGCTGAGCAGTTGCAGCTCCGTCTCGTTGGGGACGAGGATGTCCACCAGCGCGAACAGTTCCGGCGTCACCGCGCGGGCCGGGGCCGGATTCAAGATCACCTGCAAGCCTTTTCGCTTTGCCAGCGCGGCCGCGTGGCGCACGGTTTCGGGGGGAATCTCGAACTGAAGCAATAAAATTTTGGCGGCAGCAAGCTGAGGGGTCGCCGCGTCCACGTCTGCCGGGGCAACGCGTCCGTTCGCGCCTGGCGAAAGCACGATGCTGTTCTCGCCCCGCGCGTCGACGACGATCACCGCCGTGCCGGTAGCCGCGTCCGGGTCTGTTCGAACGTGCCTGGTATCTACGTCGTACGTCTTGAGATTCTCGATCAGGCGGCCGCCGAAGGCGTCGCCGCCAACCCGGCCAACCATCGCCACGTCCGCTCCCTGCCTGGCAGCAGCCACAGCCTGGTTGGCTCCCTTTCCCCCCGGAATGGTCGCCAAATCACGGCCTTGAATAGTCTCTCCCGGCGCGGGGAAACGAGGCACTTGGACGACCAAGTCTGCGTTCAGGCTTCCGACAACAACGATATCGCACATAATTCTCGTGGCAAGATGACAGTTTTTTGGGAAAAGTGCTTTTAAGGTAAAACACGCAGTTGGTCGAAGGGATGCAATTTACCGCAATGCTCCGCGCAAAAACCAGATGTCCGCACGCGCTGGAACATTATAGCATGAGCTGGAACAATATTAAACTTCTTGCATAAGTGCTCCTACCGCCGTTCCCGGCGGCGAGACGCCGCCTAGAGCAAGTTGGTTTAAAACCTGTCCGAAAAATGCGTAGTAGCGACTTTTAGTCGCTGTTTAACGGCTGAAGCCGTTACTACAAAAGAATTTTCGGATAGATACTTATTGACTTTTGCAAGAGGTCTATTGAAAAAAAACGGAGGGCCAGCCTACTGTTCTGTGGACAAACCGGCGTCGAAAGAGGGAAAAGAATCGGCTACAATACCAATATCGGTACACCACCAACTTGAATGCGAGAAATGACATGGAAATTCGTGAACTCTCAGCCCGCACGGGGCTGCCCGCCAAAACCATCCGCTACTACGAATCGATCGGCGTGCTGCCTGCGCCGCGCCGCAAGGCCAACGGCTACCGCGATTACGACGAAAGCGACGTAGCGCGCGTCAAGTTCGTGCGGGGGGCGCGCCGCCTGGGCTTTGCGCTGGACGACATCACCGAAATTCTGGCCATGCGTGATCGGCGGGAGCCCCCCTGCCGCACGGTGCTGGATTTGATGCAGCAGCGCGCCGACGAAATCGCCCGTCACATTGCCGAGTTGCACAAACTGGAGCAGGACTTGCGCCAACTGCACGCCCTGGGCCTGACCTTCCCCACCGATGACGTGGACGGCAAGAACTGCGTCTGTCATCTCGTCACGGAACAGGCCGGGGCATGATCCCGCCAACCCGCCAGCCTCCCGCGTCCCGGCCTTTGCGTCGGGATTTTTTGCAGCAATCTGTCCCTTGACCTTCCAGCAACTGGAAGGTGTAGAATGGAAAAAATAAAGGAGTACCCTATGTCTAAAAAACAACTCGAACTCAATATCCAAGGGATGACCTGCGACTCTTGCGCCGTGCACGTTGAAAAAGCCATCCGGGGCATACCTGGTGTGACGGAAGTCCGCGTCCCGGGCTGGAAATCGGGCCGCGCGCTGGTAACTGTGACTGACGAGGTGAACCCCAGCGCGCTGACGGAAGCCGTCGCGCAGGCCGGATACCGCGCCGAAATCCAGACCTCGGAGGTCTC
>JAADGN010000117.1:0-2992 GCA_013152325.1 Chloroflexota bacterium | reverse complement strand
AAACGCGACGACGGCGGCTTCGACCTGATGGTCATCGGCGGCGGCTCGGCGGGCTTCGCCGCGGCCATCAAGGGCTCGGAGCTGGGCTACCGGGTCGCGCTGGTAGAGGCCGGAACCATCGGCGGGACGTGCGTCAACGTGGGCTGTGTGCCCTCCAAGGCGCTCATCCGGGCAATGGAGCAATACCACCGGGCGGGCGAAACCCGATTCCGCGGCGTGCACACGACCAAAGGCGCGCTGGACTGGGCGCAGGTTGTGGCGCACAAGGACGAACTGGTGGCCGAACTGCGCCAGGCCAAATACCGCGACGTGCTGGCCGGATACCCAAACGTCACCTACATCGAGGGCCGCGCCCGGCTGCAGAAGACTTCCGAGGGCTCGAAAGACCTCCTGGTGGTAGAAATCAACGGGCAGGCCTATGCGCCCGGCAAGATCATCCTCGCCACCGGCGCGTCCCCCTGGGCCGCGCCCATCCCCGGCCTGGACGAAGCGGGATACCTGACCAGCACGACCGCGATGGAACTGACCAAACTGCCGCGCTCGATGATCGTGCTGGGGGCCAACGCGGTCGGCCTGGAGCAGGCGCAGATCTTCGCCCGCGCCGGGGTTCGGGTCACCGTGCTGGAATTGCTGCCCCGCATCGCGCCCTTCGAGGACGAGGACGTCAGCGCCGCCCTGCAAGGCTGCCTGGAGGAAGAAGGTTTACGCGTGGCAACCGGCTTCCAGACCAGCAGCGTCGAAAAGCGCGAGGGGCGCTACTTCCTGACCGGCACCCGGGACGGCGGGAAGATGGTCTTTGACGCCGAACAATTGCTGGTCGCGACCGGACGCCGCCCGAACACGTCCGGGATGGGGCTGGAAGCGGCCGGCGTCCAACTGGGGCCGCGCGGCGGCGTCCTCGTGGACGAGAACCTGCGCACCACCAACCCCGACGTCTACGCCGCCGGAGACGTGACCGGGCGAGACATGTTCGTCTACGTGGCCGCCTACGCGGGCGGGCTGGCCGCCGAGAACGCCCTGACCGGCTCCGCCAAGCGCTACGAGACGGCCTACATCCCGCGCGTCACCTTCACCGACCCGCAAATTGCCTCCGCCGGGCTGACCGAGGCCCAGGCCCGCGAGGCGGGCCACGCGGTCAAGACCAGCCTGCTGCCGATGGACTACGTCCCGCGCGCCCTGGCGGCCCGCGACACGCGCGGGCTGGTCAAACTGGTCGCCGACGCCGCGACCGACAAACTGCTCGGCGCGCATATCCTGGCCCCCGAGGCGGGCGAGATGATCCAGGTCGCCGCCCTGGCGCTCAAACTCGGCCTGACCGTCGCCGACCTGCGCGGGACGATCTTCCCCTACCTGACCAACGTGGAGGCTCTCAAGCTGGCCGCCTTGGGTTTCGAGAAGGACGTGTCGCAGTTGAGTTGCTGCGCGGGATAGGACTCTTGTGCCAACAAGTGACCGGCGCTTCGCAAGTGCCGGTCACTTTTCTGAATCCGTGTTCACCGAAGGTGTGGAGACCTGCGGTCGGCAAGTCGCCGGTCAGGAGACCTGGCGACATCGAACATCGAAGTGACCGGCATCTGGGAGATGCCGGTCACTGTGTAAAAGTAGGCCATTTTGCCTATCCCCAAACACGCGCTTTTGCGCCTCACGGGAATGACCGCCGCCGCCATAATAACCTCATTACTCGTTGGAGGAAGCCATGTCAAAAAAAGCGAAAAAACGTTCCACGAAAAAGAAGCAACGACAAGAGGACGGCCTGCCGATGATCGTCTTCGTACTGCTGGCCGGAGGCGGCCTGCTGGGATTCCTGGGCGGCGAAACCATCTTCTACACGCGCCCCCATCCGGTGCACTGGGCGACCGCCCTGGCCGTTGCGCTGGCAGGGTATTTGATCGGCTTGGTGATCTATCGCCTGCGCGGCGATATTCTTGGATAACTCTTTAAAAAAAGGAAAGAAAAAATGACTCAACCACTCACATTTCAAGTCTCGCTGCCCGACCCGTACGAGGCGGCTGTGGAAAAGACCATTGCGGCCCTCAAGGCCGAAGGTTTCGGCGTGCTGACCCGCATCGACGTGCAGGCCACGCTCAAGGAAAAACTGGACGCCGATTTTCGTCCCTACGTCATCCTGGGCGCATGCAATCCGCCCCTGGCTTACAAGGCGCTGCAAAGCGACCCGCTCATCGGCCTGCTGCTGCCCTGCAACGTGACCGTCGAGGCCGCTGACGGCGGCTCGCTGGTCTCCATCGTCAACCCCGAAGCCATGCTGACCGTCCCGCCGCTCGACGAGAACGGGACCGTCCGCCAGGTCGCCGCCGAAGCGCGCGTGCGTCTGGAGCGCGTGGTCGCGGCGCTGAAGATATAGGAGGCGCGCCATGAAACGAACCATTGTACTGTTCAGCCTGATCCTGGGCGCGGCGCTGCTGGCCGCCTGCGGCAGCGCGGGGACGCCGGCGGCGTCCGGCGACGTCGTCTCCGGCCGCCAGGTATCCGTTCCCGGCGGCGCGTACACCGACGTATCCGTCGCCGAATTGCAAACCATGCTGCAAAACAAGGACTTCACTTTCGTCAACGTCCACATCCCCTTCGCGGGCGACATCCCCGGCACCGACCTGTCGATTCCCTTCGACGAGATCGAGGCCAATCTCGGGCAACTGCCCGCCGACAAAGGGGCCAAGATCGTCCTCTACTGCCGCAGCGGGGGCATGAGCAGCATCGCGGCCAAAAAATTGGTCGAATTGGGATATACTAACGTGTGGAACCTGGACGGCGGCCTCAACGCCTGGCAGAACGCCGGGCTGCCGCTGGAAGGAAAATAAAATTTGCGCGAGATGAAAAATATGACCGAAAACAAACTTTCCCGCCGTGATTTCCTGCGCGTCCTCGGATTGGGCGGCGCAGCCCTGTTGGGCGGCGGCATCCTGAACGCCTGCACGCCCGACAGCCCTGTCACGCCTGTCGTCGCCGGAACGGCGCGACCCGCTGCCGGGGCGGC
>JAADGN010000017.1 GCA_013152325.1 Chloroflexota bacterium | reverse complement strand
TGGAGATGAGTTCATTCATGATCTAAGTTTTGACAACTTAGGGAACCTTTGGAGTTTAGAAGGAAACCACTTGTTTGAACGTAATTTGACGATTGGTAAATGTCTTGAATATAAACCTGATCTGGGGTGGGATAATATTCCATTGAACACCGTGTTTGTTGCTCAAGACGATTCAGTATGGGCTGCAACAACGAAGGGACTCTGGAATTTCAAGAATGGTAAATGGACTCAGTATTTACCCCAACTATCTGGGTATGTAATAAAGAATACTATATTATCACCAGATGGATCAATATGGACATCACATTCGAACACTATATACCATTTTGATGATAATCAATGGAGTGAGGTTACACTAGATCATAAAGTATGGTCATTGGCAATTTCTCAAGATGGCGACTTGTGGGCTAGTTTGTATGAGGGTTCTGAAGCAATACTTAGTCGGGGTGTTTGGCGATTTGATGGAAATACCTGGATTCCAGTTCCAGAATTATCAGATGAAAAAAATCTTTACATAATTACTACGTCTCCTTCTGGAACAATTTGGTTTATTTCTAATAGAAATGTAAACTATGATCATCCTGGAAATATCAAAATCTTCGATGGTAACAATTTCATTTTGCTATATGATGTCGAGAGAGCATCGATTCACGACATCTTGACAACTCCAAATGGGTTTTTATGGTTGACTGCATATAGTAATTTGTTGGTCTTCGATGGGGCTCAATTGCGTACTGTTCCCTTACCTTTTCCGCAAGGCATTGTTACATCAATAGCGAATAAAGAAAATGAAATCTGTATAGGGACAGATACCCAAGGCATTTGGTGCCTTGACACAAAAGACGAATGGCATAACTACTCACGTGAATTACCCTGCATCGGTCAATAAGTACGTTGTATTAAAGTTTAAAATGTCACACTTCATGAGAAAATATGGGGACAAGCCAAGCACAAACCTTGCAAAATCTCGAGTGCTGCGCAAAGTTCACGCTTTTACGTTAAAATAGCCCCATGAAACGCACCCTCTGGCTGGCGCTCGGTACGCTGCTTCTCGCCGCCTGTACATCGACGACGCCCGGCGCATCCGTGACGATCATCGACGGGACGCAAGTCCACGCGGCGGCGATGGACTCTCCCCTGCCCGCCGATCTGTTGGCGGAGGCCGGCGTGAGCCTGGCCCCCGCCGACCGCGTACTCGCGAACGGCCGGTACGCCGCGCTCGATCAGCCGCTGGACTGCAATCGCTGCACGCTGCAAGTGCGCCGCGCCCTGCCGTTGACGCTGGTCACGCCCGACGGCGAGCAGACGATCGAGACATCCGCGCTGACCGTCGGGCAGGCGCTGCACGAGGCCGGCATCCAACTCTTCGCAGCAGACTTCCTCGACCCGCCCGCCGGGACGGCCATCAGCGGCCCGTTGACCGTGACGTACCGTCCGGCACGCGAACTGTCCGTTCGCGTGGATGGGCAGATCGTACCGATCCGCTCCTCGGCGGAGACGGTTGGCGAGGCCCTGGCCGGGGCCGGTATCCCGCTCGAGGGGCTGGATACCAGCCTCCCGTCCGAGTCCGATCCGCTGCCCGCTGACGGGCAGGTCCGCGTCGTGCGGGTCCAGGAATCCGTCCTGTTGATCCAGAAATCCATTCCCTTCTCGACAGAATTCGTGACCTCCGCCGAGGTGGAAATCGACCAGCAGGAGATCCTCCAGCCCGGCGAGTACGGCCTGACGATCAGCCGCGTGCGCGTGCGCTACGAGGACGGGCAGGAGGTCTCGCGGCAGACCGAAGACGAGAGCACCATCCGCATGGCGAAAAACCGGATCATCGGCTACGGCACGAAACTCGTCATTCGCTCGACCAGCACTCCCGACGGCCCGATAGAATACTGGCGCGCCGTGCGGGTGTACGCCACGTCCTACTCCCCCTGCCACTCCGCCGCCGACCGCTGTTATTACCAAACGTCCAGCGGCAAGCCGGTGCAAAAAGGGGTCATCGGGGTCATCCGCAGTTGGTACCTTGCCATGCAGGGACAACCGGTCTACATTCCCGGTTACGGGTTCGCAACGATCGAAGATGTGGGCGCCGGCATCCCCGGCAAAGACTGGATCGACCTGGGCTATACAGACGAGGAGTGGTACCCGCGCAGCGAATGGGTGACCCTCTATTTCCTGACGCCCATCCCCGCCAACACAATGTGGGTGCTCGAGTAGGCATGTCACGCAGCCAACGCATCGTCTTCGGTTTCCTGAGCATCGGCGTGCTCATCATGTGCGTCCTGGTCGTACAGGCGGCGCTGGACCTCGGACGCACGTGGCAGACGCCCCTCGGCCCGGAACTGGGCCTGCCCACCGCCACGCCTTACGATCCCTTCCCCACCCTGCTGCCGACATGGACGGCCTTTGCGCCGGTCACGCCCCTGCCGCCGGGACATCCGCCCACCGGCACGCCTTCTCCCACTTTTACCCCGACTCCAGCCGCATTGTGCGGCGGGCCGCCGGTGATGACCATCCTGTCCATCGGCACCGACTCGCGCAGCGACAGTTACCTCTACGGCCTGGGCGACGTCATCCGCCTGGTGCGCGTGGATTTCACCGCGCCGAACGTGATGATCATGTCCTTCCCGCGCGACCTGTACGTGGAAATTCCCGACATCGCCGAACACTACGACATCACGCACGGCAAGCTCAACCAGGCTTACCTGTACGGCAATCCCGGCTTCGGCTATTACGACGGTCCCGGCGCGGGGCCCGGCCTGCTGGCGCGCACCATGTCGCTCAACTTCGGCGTACACCCCGACCAGTACATCGCGGTCAACATGCGCACCTTCACCAAAATCGTCGACGCGGTGGGCGGCATCGACGTGACCCTGCCCCACACAATAGACGGCCGCGCCGCCGACCAGCCCAACCGCGACGACCTGGTCTTCAAGGCCGGCAGGCACCACCTGAACGGCAAGCAGGCCCTGCAGCTGGCCCGCCTGCGTCCGGACGGCGTCTTCGAACGCGCCAAGGCCCAAAACCATGTGCTGTGCGGCCTGCGCGATAAACTGGTCAGCCCCAGCGTGGTGGCAGACATCCCGGACATCATCGCGGCCTTCCAGGGCTCCGTCCAGACCGACTTGAGCCCGGCACAGATCAGCCAACTTTCCTGCCTGGGAACGCACCTCGACGGGAAAGACATCATCTTTCTCAACTGGCCGGAGGAGATGTTCAAGGGGACGCGCGTCAACGACCCCATTCTGGGACGCACGTTCGTCTGGGACGTGGACTTCGACCTGATCCGCGACTACGTGCAGGCGTTCACGCGCGGACAATGGCCTGCCTCTCCGCAGCCGGCATCCACCGCATCCCCAAGCTCCGGCTCGCCGTCCTTCTGCGAATGACCCCCATGCCAAACCGCCCCCCCGCGAATATCCCCCCGTTGAACGCGGCAGCGCTGCTGCGAGAGTACGATCTGCGCCCAAACAAACGTCTGGGGCAGAACTTCCTGCAAGACTCGTCGGCGCTGAGCAAGATCGTCCGCATCGCGGAGATCAAGGCGGACGACACCGTGCTGGAGGTCGGTCCCGGCCTGGGCAGCCTGACCCGCCACCTGGCCGCCGCGGCCCGGCAGGTCGTCGCGGTCGAACTGGACAGGCGGCTGATCCCGCCGCTGGAAGCGTCTCTTGCTGGTTATACGAACACCTTGGTTGTTCAGGGCGATATGTTAAAGATCGCGCCCGCCGACCTGATCGACGCGCCCGGGTATCTGGTCGTGGCAAATATCCCCTACTACATCACCTCCGCCCTGCTGCGCCACCTGCTCGAATCGACGCCGCGCCCGCAGCGCATGGTGCTGACAATCCAGGAGGAAGTCGCCGACCGCATCTGCACTAGGACGGGGAAAATGAGCCTGCTGGCCCTGAGCGTGCAAGTCTACGGGGAGCCGAAAATCGCCGCCCACATCCCGGCGGGCGCGTTCTATCCGCCCCCCAAGGTCGATTCGGCGGTCGTGCGCATCGACCTGTATCCGAAGCCGGTTGTCCCCTCCCCCCTGCTGGACACCTTCTTCCGTCTCGCCAAGGCAGGCTTCAGCCAAAAACGCAAAACGCTGCGCAACGCCCTCTCCGCCGGGCTGCGCCTGTCCACCACGCAGACGGAAGAACTGCTGCACGCCGCGGAAATCGATCCGCGGCGGCGGGCAGAGACATTGAATTTGGAGGAGTGGGGGAGGCTCAGCGAGCTGTTGTCGGCGATCAGCGCCCGGTAATCTGTACGCGTGCAGCGCGGCCCTTGGCGCGCAAGTCGCGGTAGGCCCAGCGCACAAGCCAGACGCGCAGGGCGGCTTCCAACTGTATCTTGAAAGACATCTTCGACTTCCCCCAACGACGGTCCGCAAAATAGATCGGCACTTCGCCAAAACGGTATTCCAGGCTATAGGCCATGTAGGCCATCTCGACCAGGAAAATATATCCGTTGGCCCTGATCCGCTCCAGCGGCATGCCCAACAGCGTCTCGCGCCGCCACAGGCGGTAGCCGGTGGTCACGTCACGCAGGGGGAAGCCCAGTATCGTGCGGGCATAGAAGTTGCCGAAGGCCGAAAGCTCCTTGCGCCACAGCGGCCAGCGGTCGTCCACGCTGCCGCCAGGGACGTAACGCGAGCCAAGCGTCACGTCACACGTCTCGAGGCGGGCAGCCATCCTGGCCAGCTCCGCCGGGTCGTGCGAAAAATCGGCGTCCATTTGGGCGATGGCCTCAGCGCCAGCCTCGAGGGCCTGCCGAAATCCGGTCAGGTACGCTGAACGAAGTCCCTGTTTGCCCGGACGGTGCAGGACGTCGACTTTTCCAGAATGTGCCGCGGCCAATTCGTCCGCGATGCGGCCGGTGCCGTCCGGACTGTTGTCGTCCACAATCAGGATCGTCAAATCGAGAGGAAGCGCAAACAAAGCGGAGACCAGCCGGGGCAGGTTCTCCGCTTCGTTATATGTCGGAACAATAACTGTGATCCGCAAACAGTCTCCTATTTCTTAAGACGCAACAATTCCAACTTAAGTTGTTCGACGCTGTCAAAGCGCCCATCGTCCAGGGATGGGATTTGGGCCGTCTTGATGGCCAAACGATGCGGCAGTTCGGCAGCCTGCTCACGATCCCGGATTGGGTAAAAATAATCCAGCGATTGTTCCAGGCGGCTGAGAATGCGTTCCTGCAACGCAGGCAAATTGACCGGGGAAACCACCAGGGCGAAATCGGTCGGGTTAATGTGTCCCAGGAAATCATCCGCGCCGCCCACTTCCCGCATGGCGTTATGGATCATCAGGCTGACAGCCCTGAGCACGTCGTCAGACGCCACAAAACCATACGCCTCGCGGAAGCTGTCGAGGTTTTCGAGGGAAACCAGCAGCAAGGCCCAGCCCTGTTTCTGCAAACACTCGCCCAGGCGCTCATCCACCAGGGCGCCGTCCGGCAGGCCGCTGACCGGGTTGGTCAGTGAACCCTGCCCCATGCGGCGCAAAGAGTTGCGCACCCGCAGACGAAGCTCCTGTACGTCGAAGGGTTTGGTGATATAGTCGTCCGCGCCAAGTTCCAATCCGTGAAGGCGGTCGGCGCGATCCCGTTTTTCGGTCAGGAAGATGATCGGGACGTCTTTCGTGCGCCGGTCGCCGCGCAAACGGCGGGCAACTTCGTAGCCGTCGATGTCGGGCAGACGGATGTCAAGGATCACCAGATCAGGACGCGCTGTTTGGCAGGCGCGCACGCCATCTTCCCCCCAGTTGACCGTAAAGACTTCGTAGCCCTGAACGCGGAAATACGCGTTCAACATCTCGGCCACATCAAGGTCATCTTCAACGATCAGGATTTTCGGCTTTGGGTCTGCCACGGTCACCCTCGCTCAGGCTATGGGTTCTTTCTGAATGACGAACTCACACACCTCGTCGCCCATGGCATGGCAGCGGGACTCGTTCACACGAAACTCGTTGCCGCCAGAGACCCACTTCAACCCCTCTTGCAGCAAACCCGTAGCGATAAAGCAAACCGGCTTATCCACGTCGTGCCGCCCCCAACATACCGGGCACTTGTGGATCGTATAAATGAATTCGTTGTCCTTCTCCTCGACCGTGCTCAATTGGTCGCTGACCTGGGAGAATATCTTGGCCATCGCCGGGACGCCAATGCGCAGTTTGGCCTGCAAAGGCAAGACCTTGAAAGCCAGGTCGCCCACGCCCGCCAGCGCGCCGAAGTTCTTCAGCGCGTCGGCGAAAGTCGCCCGTCCGGCGCGCAGCGCCAGACCACGTCCGCCGCGCGGCCCGTACATCTCTTCCAGCGCCACGCTAATTGCCGAGAGTTCGGCAAAATCGAATCCTTTGCTCAAATTGTCGGGAGGATAATTGTCAATATAGTCATTCAAGCCAGCCAAGTTCAGGATGGCATTCAAACCATTCCTGCCCATCACCTCTTCGAGAGCCTTGATGGTGATCAGGCCGAACTTGTTTGGATAGTACAAACCGCTTTTTTCGACAGGACTCATACCGTCTCCGCTATATCAGTTTCGTCAAATCTTCGACAGCCCGGCGCATGTCCAGGAAAATCAGGCCCAGTTTGGCCTGCTCCCGCGCCAACGCTGTCAAAACTGCTTCTTCGCCCACTGACATGAGCACAACAAATCCCTTTTCCCCCTTAATGTACACTTGCTCGAGCGACCCGCGCCCCAGTTCGCTTGCAATGCGCTCGCCCAGCGAGAGCATGGCTGCCGACATGGCGGAAACGCGGTCTTCTTCCACGCTCTGCGGAAGAGCCGAGGCAATACTCAGGCCGTCCACGCTGACGATTGCCGAAGCCTCAATATCAGGAGAGGATGCCTGCAACTCACGCAGGCGTTCAACCATCAATTGCGTGCGAGATTTAGACAAGACAGTCCTCCAAAAAAAGATTGGACGACTTCATCAGGTGAGTATCAACTGGATAAAATCGCCACTAACTTGTTGCTAATTTAGCACAGGGCTGAGAATGTGTCAAGCTAGAGACCCCCCTTTGTACTATTTCCACCTTACAAAACCCTAACAGCGCCATCATTGCAAATCAGGCAAGCTGCGCGTCCGGAATGAAGCCCCCGGCTGCGCTTCGATGAACTTGAATCTGGCAACAGCCGCGCAGAAGAACGCATCGAAAAACTCAGAAGGCAAAAAACTTGACGCTGCCAAGTGGCTATGGTAAACTCACGTTCGCCCGGTCCCGTGGTGTAGCGGTTAACATGCGGCCCTGTCAAGGCCGAGATCGCGGGTTCGAAT
Organism: Chloroflexota bacterium; assembly: GCA_013152325.1. Lineage (GTDB taxonomy): Bacteria > Chloroflexota > Anaerolineae > Anaerolineales > Villigracilaceae > Desulfolinea. The sequence continues at coordinate 2,111 of JAADGN010000017.1, read as the reverse complement.
CCCGTCGGGGCCGCCTGTCCATCTCCATATCGTTTCGGTTACCCTCTGCTCCGGCAGGGGGTACTGTTGTTTAACGCCTTGAACGCGTCGTCCTGCGGTCAACCCGGAAATGAGGGGCAAATAACATGCAAAACCCCAGGTGACGGGCGCTTTGGCCGCGGACGCGACCTGTCAGCACGGCGGGACTGCCAGTGGCGGGTTTCCCCTTCGATGTTGCCCTAGACCACTTTTGCGATTTCGGCTTTCAGGCTTTGCAAATCGTGTTGCAGAATCTCCCAAACGATTTGTAGTTTAACTTGATCGTAGCCGTGCACGATGATGTTTCTTGTGCCGATCATGGATGACCAGGGGATACTGCAGTGTTGTTCTTGAAACTCGTCCGAGATTTGGCTTGCGGCTTCACCAATGATAATCAAGTTGTAGAGAATGGCATCCTGCGTTTTTTCGTCCGTCAGGAATTCATCGTAACTGGAAACCGCATAAGCCTCGATGGCTTCAATCGCATCCAGGATGTCGCGCAATCGTCTGCGATCTTTCATATGGCCACCGCCTGAGATCGCACAGATTGGACAAAGGCTTTGTCTTCAACTTTGGGGAGGGCAAAGGCGGGGATAACGTCAATGGAAATACCTAAAAGTTGCTGGACTTCATATTGAAACGCGCCGATTCCGAAAGCCGAAGCGCCCTCTTCCATTTCGACCAGAAAGTCCACATCGCTGATTTCCCTGCTTTCCCCGCGCGCGACGGAGCCAAAGACGTAGACCTTGCGGATCCCGTATCTGTCGGCAATCTGGTAAATCTGCTGCCTAGTCTTCTTTATCTCTTCCAGTCGCATCGCTATCCTCGCCAGGAATTATAATGCAAAACGCTGTGTCTCTCACACTGAAAGCGCCCCGCCGAGACATTCGCCGCAAGGCTACCAGAATCGACGGGTTTTTTGTATTTGGACGTACATGACTTACCATACGACCGGGCAGCAGGTCAGCCAGTTTTGTTCAGAGCCGCGACGCCTGACCATAATCAGGGCACACTACTGGCGTGATCGCAAATCTGTGAAAGGCGAGAATACGAAACCCGTTGTTGTTGTTCCATCCGGAGAGACGCGCGAAGTTCCAATTGTAGTGCCAGGAGCCGCCCGAAAGCCCAAGGACATCGCGATCTCCATCTCAGTGGATGTCCAGCAAGGCAAAAGCTAGGGTTGAATGTGTCACCTGGTGTCATTGTACAATGCAAACCGCCACAAGAAATCGCTCAGCCCCTGTGGGGCTTCGCAATGACACTTTAAGATCATTCCCCGCCGAGCTTACTGGTCATCCAGGCCCTGGTAATACTTCAGGTAGCCCTGTGCGCCCAGCCACTTGAGCGGCTCCGGGGGAAATTTTGGTAAGGGGTAGTTGAAGAAGGGCATCTCGTCCCATCTGCTGGCGGTCTTTTTGTACAGGTCGGCGATGATCCTTCCGAAAAGGAATGAGAGATTGACGCCGTGCCCGTTGTACGCCAGGCCGTAGTAGATGTTTCCGTATTCGCCTGTCACGCCCACCGATTCGTACTCGTCGTAAGAGACGCCCAAAATCCCGTCCCAGGCCCGCTCAAAGCGGACGTCTTCAAGGGCCGGATAAATCCTCCCCAGTTCGGCGCGCATCCGTTCAGAGACCGCACCCAAATCGCCGGCATAGTGCAAGCCGTTGTTGAAAAAATACGCCGGCTCGCCCCCGCCGATCACGATCCGGTTGTCGGGGGTGAGAATCAAATGGTAGAGCAGGTAACGGGAATCGTAAAACGGCAGACGGCTGTTCCATTTGACGGCGGCCAACTGCCGGTCATCGAGCGGCGCGGTGACCGCACACTGCGTGTGCAGGGGGACAACCCGATCCCGAAACAAGCCCAGCTTGGACGAGTACCCATTCGTCGCCAAAACAATCGCCCCTGCAACGACCTCGTAACGCGCCTCGCCTACCGTCAACCGGACCGGTTTTCCCTCCTCGATGTCCAGAACCGGGCTGTTCTCGTAAATCCGCACGCCGAGGCTTTCCGTGACCGCCTTCAGCGCGCGGACGAGTTTCATCGGGTGCACCTGCCCCCCGTTCGGGTCGTAGACAGAGCCCCAATAT
>JAADGN010000043.1 GCA_013152325.1 Chloroflexota bacterium | reverse complement strand
GTGGTCGTCACTGATGTCATTTCCGATGGCCAACACTTCGATAGCAGTTTTGCCCCGACCTTGCAGGTGGACGGCAATGGATACGTCCTGACCGCGCAGGCGTTCCATCATGACGTGACCGACCAGAACTACACCGTTTCGTGCAACTACACCGGCGGACCGGGCGCGGAATGTGATGTGGACGACGCGGCGGCCAACGACGGCCAGACGACCATTACCTTCCGCATCTCGGATGAAATCCTGGACCAGGGCCAGAGCAGCGGCAACCTGCTCGGCGGCTGTATCAATACGGCGGGGGGATACCTGACGCCCTGCAATGCCACCAACCTGAACGACGGGCCGACGACGGCTACCATCACCTTCCACACGACCATTCAGGAAGCGTTTACCGATACTTACCCCTCCGGCGACCCAAGCGTAGACCAGGGCGATCTCCTGAGCAATAGCGCCTCCGTCCAGGGCAATGTGCTGGATGTCACGACGTTCTCCCCCACCGGCAATACGGAGGCAGACAACGCGGCGGCAAGCGTCTCGATTGAGCGCAAGGCGCTCACCAAGACCATCTACGCCTTGAACGGCGATACCAACTCCGCCAACTGGCCGACGACCGCTGACGGAAAAGTCGAAATCAAGCCCAACGATGAAGTCACCTATCGCCTGACCTATGACCTCAACACCAGCGACGTCGAAGACCTCTATCTGGAAGACTACCTGCCCCTGCCGGTCTTCTATGTCGCCGACCCGGACGCGGACGACTACACCGCGCCGACGCACAGCGACGGCCCGGCCTGGGTCTTCGACGACGTACAGGATGCCAGTGTGCCTGCCGCGGGTTACGCCAAGTTTGGCCCGAGTGATACCTTCCGCGCCTATTCCGGCATTGTGCCTACGCTGACCTCCTCGTCCACGCAAAACAAGTTGACTTTTACCTATGGGAGTTACGACGATACCCGCGACCAGGGAACCACGGTGGATCTGCTCTTCACCGTGACGGCGACACAAGACCCGTTTGCTGACCTCTTCTTCCTGACGAACGAAGCCCACGCCTATGAAGGCAGCACCAATGCCGGCACGAATGCTTCCAACATGTTGCAGGACATCGTCCTCTCGCAGCCGTTGTTGCGGACGACCAAGTCTGTCATCTGGTCGAGCAACCCCAGCGCGATCTATGACCCGACCACGGTCGGCCCGGTGACCTTCCTCTCGCCGGGCAATGCGCCGCGCTGGTTGGGTCTCATCAATTCGACCAACCTGGCCGCCAGTCCCATAGACAGCGACATCAGCGGCATCGATGCCGGCGATACGGTCACCTTTGCCATCGTCATCGAGAACACCGGCTCCAGCCTGAAGGGGGCCTTCGACCTGGTCATCCGCGATACGTTTCCTTCTGCCTTTGAAATTCCCACCACCCCAACCGGGCTGAATCTGCAAGTCTATTACGGCGACGGCAACGGCCCGATCACCTATAATGGCTTGGGCGGCGGCCCGGACGGGACGAATGGCACCGCGGACGACATTTTTGGCAGCGGGATCGAGTTGGTTGACCCGGTGGGACAAGGCGTCTGTCAGGTGCACGACCCGAATCTGGGCAACAACATCATCCTCATCACCTACGACCTATACGTCCCGACCGGCATCACGCCTGGCACGTTCACCAACGTCGGCGGCCTGACGCATTACGCCGGCGAGGAAGGCGGCCCCAACCACATTCCCAGCACAGGCACCGTCTTCCCCGATGATTACGCTTCACAGGTCTGGGACGAAAGCGTCCAGAATACGGCGGATGTGACGGTCAACGCCGTGCCGGACAAATACCTGGTCGCCACCTCGGAGGCGCATACCAGCGACCCGGACGTGACGATTGGCGAGATCGTCCGTTACCGGCTGGTGGTGCGCATTCCGGAGGGCACCAGCCCCAATTTCCAGGTGCGCGACCGGCTGCCCGGCGGCCTGGTCTTCATGAATGACGATACGGCGACGATTGGATTTGTGTCGAGCGCGGACAATTCGATCACGTCCAGCGCGGTCGATGCTGTTCCGGCTATTCCAAACACCTGTGACGTGATTGGCGCTACTGCTGACGCCACGACGCCGCCAGCTCCCCTGCCCTGTACTTTGGCGGACGAAAACATCGCCAACACTTCCGATACTACGTCCAATACGGACACATATACCAGCGGCACAGACGTCTACTTTAGGCTGGGAGACCTGGTCAACACCGAGAGCGACGATGACGAGGAATACGTGGTCATCGAGTTCAACGCGCTGGTGCACAACCAGAGCACCAACCAGAACGACGATGGCGATACGCGCACCAATCTCGCCCGCGCCTACATCAATGGCAGCCAGTCAGGCGATGATTCGACCGGCGTGGATGTGACCATCGTCGAGCCGCTGCTGACGCTTGACAAGACGAACTCGACCCTCAGCACCACCCCGGCCCAGACGGTGGACGCGGGCGATACCGTGACCTATACGGTGACGCTCGACAACCTGAGCGCCAACGGTTCCAGCGCGGATGCCTTCGACATTCATTTCGAGGACACCCTGCCTGTTGCCGACCTCGATTTGGATATAGCTTCCGTCAGCGTGACCGGCGGCACTGGCGTGACGAACAACTCGTCCGATGCGAACAACAAAGTGGATATTGTCATTGACGAAATCTCGTTGGGCAGCACGGTGACCATCACCTACGATGCCGTCGTCAGGACGACTGTCACCCCATCCCAGGCGGTGGACAATACCGGCGACGTGACCTGGACCTCGCTGCCCGGCCCGGCTGGGACGACTGGCAACAGCACCGGCAGCGATACGCCGGGCAGCAGCGGCACGGACAACGGAGAACGCGACAGCAGCGACGGCGTCGGCGGCGCGACCGACGACTACGCCGCCACGGATTCGTCCAGTTTCAACGTACACGACCCGCTTTTCAGCAAATCGCTGGAAGCGACCTCCGCTACGCACACGACGGACCCATCCGTGGCCATTGGCGAGGTAGCCACGTTCGGCTTGTATGTCACCCTCTCGGAGGGCACGACGCCTTCCTTGCAGATCGTGGATGACCTGCCGGTTGGCTTTGATTACGTCTCTGGCTCTGCGCAGGTTATCACGCAAACCAGCCCGCCGGCTTCCTGCGGTTCATTGGCGGCGGATTTCAACGGTACACTGCCCGTGCTGACGATCACCGCGCCGGGCGGCAGCGGGGCGGATGTCACCTTTGACTTTGGCCAGATTACCGTTGCCGACGACAACGATACGACGAACAACCGTTTTCTGATTTGTTTTGATGCGCTGGTGCTCAACGAAGCGGGCAACCAGGACGGCGATACGCTGACGAACTCGTCCACGATGCAGGTGGGGACGAATGCGCCTATCAGTTCGAATGATGTGGACACCAATGTAGTCGAGCCGGTATTGGCCATTGTTAAATCTGTCAATGACGACCAGCCGGCCAGCGGCCAGGACATCGACTTCACGTTGACAGTTTCCCACGATGGAGCCAGCACCGCGGACGCGTTCGACGTGAACGTCACCGACAGCTTGCCTGCCGGGCTCGACCTCGACCTTGCTTCTCTCAACGTGACGCTGGCCGGCGGCGCATCGGGCGTGACCGATAACTCATCCGGCAACAATATTGATATTGTGATCAGCGAGATTCCGCTTGGCGGTAGCGTCACGGTCGAGTTTACGGCCAATGTTTCCGCAGCCTTCGGTTCAAACATGACCAACCAGGCTGATGTGACCTGGACGTCTATCACTGGTACGGATGCCAACGAACGTACCGGCTCTGGCTCTGGCCCGAACGATTACACTGCCAGCAGCACGGTTGATATTGGCGTTTACAAGCGCGTGCTCAAGAGCCTGATCGCCAGCAATCACGCCACCACTATCTCGCCGGACGTTACCATTGGAGAGATCTTGACCTACGAAGTGCGCTTGACCATTCCGCCGAATGACAGCGACACCTACATTGTGGTCGATACCCTCGATTCCGGCTTGGCCTTTGTGGATTGTTCCCAGATCACGGCAGCGGCCAGTGTTACCAGTACGGTGGTGGATTTTACCGACGTCAATAATTGCAACCATGGCACGGTAGCCGGTACGAATAACCCGCTGATCGAAAATTCTGGCGGCAGGGTTACCTTTAACTTTGGCACAGTGACCAATACGGCCGGCAGTTTTGAAGATGTTGTCATAACCTACCGGGTCGTTGTGTTGGACGTCATAGCCAATCTGGATAGCGTCACCTTGAGCAACAACGTCGAGGCTACGTGGCCCAGCGCCAGCCAGACGCGTCGCGCGACGCCCGATCTGGCGATCATAGAATCGGATTTGCTGCTGGAGAAGACGGTTGACCGGACGGTTGTTGCGCCTGGATCGAGTGTGACTTATTCTTTGCACGTGGCCCATACGGCGGACAGTCATACTTCTGCCTACGATTTGCTGATTACCGATGTTATCTCTGATCGGCTGATCATTCCGCCGGGCGGCATTGTCGTTGTGAACGAAAGCGGCCAGCCTTTTGACCGCTACAACTATGATGCAGCCACGCGGACGCTGACCATTGAGTGGGATGATTTCCCGTTCGGCAGCGAGTCGGTAGTTTCGTTCACCGTCCAGGTGGGTACGCTGAAACCCGGCGCGTCGGTAATTAATACCGCCAATCTGGCCTGGACCAGCCTTCCTGGTACGCCGACTGCGGCGGCCGGACAACCACCTGGCGTGCAATCGGCCTACAATTCGGCTTCGACCGAACGCCGCTATGACCCGACCAACCAGGCTGATTTCTATGGCGTTCAGTCCAGTGTTGTGTTCTCGCTTCCGGAGACGGGCTTTGCGCCTGGCAGGGTGACCATTATTCCGCAGCAGCCGCGGGCAAAGGCCTACCAGGATTTGGGCGCTCTCTGGCTGGAAATCCCGCGTTTGGGCGTGCAGTTGCCGATCATCGGCGTCCCGCTGGGAAGCGATGGTTGGGACTTGACCTGGCTGTGGGACCAGGCCGGCTATCTCGAAGGCACAGCCTACCCGACGTGGGCTGGCAACACGGCTATCACTGCGCACGTCTACCTGCCGGACGGGGAGCCTGGCCCGTTTGTCGATCTGCATACGCTCCAATGGGGCGACCAAATTATCTTGCACGCTAATGGGCAGGTCTACACCTACGAAGTGCGCGAGACGCGCCGCGTCCGCCCGAATGACATCTCTGTTTTGAAGCATGAGAGCTATGATTGGGTGACCCTGATCACTTGCCAGGATTACAACGAGGCGCAAGGCACATATGCATACCGTGTGGTTGTCAGAGCGGTATTGCTCAAGGTTGAAGCCGAGTTTACGCCTCCGCTTGTGGGTGGTCGGTAAAGCAACCCGACAGCATCGAGCGGCGCACCTTTTGGTGCGCCGCTCTTTTTTCTTTAAGTGTTCACCATCTCTTTAAAACCAAACCGCGCTTTGGGCCGGCCCTGGCCCATACGCGGTTGGATTGAGGAGAATGCTTCTATATTATACGTTTCAAGATGAAACATCCATTAACTGGAGTTAAATGCCGGATTAGAGAAAGTAAGCACAAATTGGCTTTTGTTTTGGATTACTTCAGCGTCTTGAGGACATTATCCAGGGTGATCGGCCCAGCGCGCAGGACGACCGGCTCCGGGCCGGTGCAATCTACCACCGTGGATGGCACGCCTCCCGGCGTGCGGCCTCCGTCCAGGATGAGGGGGATGCTCCCGTTTAGCTGGGCGAACACTTCCCCCGCGGAGACCGGGCTGGCTTGCCCGGAGAGATTGGCCGAAGTCACGGCCAGCGGGCCAGCCGCGCGCAGCAATGCACGCGCGACGGGATGGTCTGGTACGCGTACGCCGACCGTCGGCAGGGGAGAGAGCGCCTCCGGGATGGAAGGGTGGCGCGGCACGACCAGCGTCAGCGGCCCGGGCCAGAAGCGCGCCGCCAGCTTTCTCGCGATGGGCGTGATTGCTGCCGCCACTTCTTCCAGTTGGGCGGCATCGCCCAGCAAGATGGGAATGGCTTTCTCCGTGGAGCGGCCTTTCGCAATGTATATTTTCCCGACCGCCTGTGCGTCGAAGGCCAGCGCGCCTACCCCATAGACTGTGTCGGTCGGGAAGGCGACCATTCCGCCCGCGCGCAGCACCGCCAGCGCACGCGGAATGGCTTGGGGGTCTTCTGCAGGGATGATTATTGTTTGCATGGGCGTCTTGTTTTCGATCTTGCGAAGGTTCGGATCCTTTGAGCTTTGTTCGCGGAACAGGGTTTTGCAAAGATGGAACTTAAATTTGGACGGCGATCAACCTGTCGCGCCCGGCCAGGTCTTGGAACAGTTTGATGTTGGCTTGCGTGAAGGCGTCGTACGCCAGCGAAAGAGCCGCCTGTCCTTGCGAGGCTTCGATCTCCAGCAGGATCAGGCCGCCGGGGGCCAGCCAGCGCGGCGCATCATGCAGCAGGCGGCGGACCAGGTCGAGGCCGTCCACGCCGCCGTCCAGGGCCTGTTCAGGTTCGCGTCCGTAAACGTCCAGGCCGTGCAGGGTTTCGGTCGGGATATAGGGCAGATTGGCCGCGATCAGGTCGAATTTCAGGATCGTTGAGTCTTTTCGCTGCATTGCCGAATCCAGCAAATCACCTTGCGCGAACTGGATGCGTTCCAAAACGCCATGTTTGGCAGCGTTTTGACGGGCGATCTCAAGGGCGGGACAGGAAATGTCGGTGGCGAGCAGGTGCAGGTCGGGGATTTGCACGGCCAGCGTCACGGCGATGCATCCGGAGCCGGTGCCCACGTCTGCGGCCCAGAGTTCGGCCAGCGGCGACGTCGCAGTTCGGCGTTTCCAGCTATCGCGCAGCCATTGTATGGCGTGTTCGACCAGCAGTTCGGTCTCCGGGCGGGGGATGAGCACGTCCGGTGTGACGATGAAATCCAGCCCGAAGAATTCCCAATGACCGAGCACGTAGGGCAGCGGTACGCCGCCTTCCAGTTGGACGAGAGCGGCTTCCAGCGCGCTATCCTGTTTCGGCGTCAGCGCGGTTTCAGGATGCGCCAGCACCCACGTGCGCGGCTTTCCCGTCACGTGTGCCAGCAGAGCCTGAGCGTCCAGGTTGGGCGTCTCGGAGATGGGTTTCAGCCGGGCGGCGAGTTGGTCGAGTTTGTTCTCCACAACAAGGGATTATAGCGGAACTTTTTGCCCATACCGGGCGTCTTTGGTGTAATTGGTCGATCCTTTTTTCGAAGACCATGCCCTATTCTCCACTCTCTATCCTCTTGGAGGCTCCCATGCGTACCCGACTGCTTACCCTTCTGCTCGTTCTGTCCATTTTGGCGATGTTCCCGGCCTCGGCGCGCGCCGACGGCATCATCGTGCCGGAGCCGCCCTTCTGCGACCCCGGTCCTTGTCCCATGCCGCCGCTGCCGATGCAGCAGCTTGCCATCCGCTATCACCACGTCACCGTGACCATCAAGGACCAGGTCGTCGTGACGCGCGTGGACCAGGTTTTCTACAATCCAAACGAATGGCAGGTGGAGGGGACGTACATGTTTCCGCTGCCGCTGGACGCCGCGGTGACCGACTTTGTCTTGTGGATGGATGGCCAGCCGGTCGAAGGGCAGGTCTTGGATGCCGACCAGGCGCGCCAGACCTACGAGGAGATCGTCCGTACAATGCGCGACCCGGCCTTGCTGGAATACGCCGGACGCGGCGCGGTGCAGGCGCGTATTTTCCCCATCCCGCCCGGCGGCGAACGGCGCGTCGAACTGGAATATACCCAGGTGCTGACCGCCGAGAATGGCCTGGTGCGCTACGTTTACCCCCTCAACACGGAGAAATTCTCGGCTTGGCCGCTGGAGGATGTCTCGGTCAGTGTGGACATCCGCTCGACGACCTCGCCCATCCGTGCCGTTTATTCGCCCTCGCACAACGTCAGCATCGGGCGGGACGGCGACTATCACGTCACGGCTGGTTACGAGGCGAGTGACGTCACGCCCGACAACGATTTCGCCCTCTACTATTCGCTGGGCGAGACACAGGCCTTTCATCTGCTGACTTACCGCGACCCATCTGACCCGACCGACCCGGACGGTTTCTTCCTCCTGATGTTGGCTCCCAGCCCGGACGCCGCTGCACAGACCATCGCCAAGGACGTGCTGCTCGTCCTCGACCGTTCCGGCAGCATGGAGGGCGATAAGTTCATTCAGGCGCAGGAAGCCTTGCGTTACATTCTGCGGCATCTCAACCCGGAAGATCGTTTCAACATCATCACCTTCAGCACCGACTTGCAAACCTATGCCAGCCGCCTGCGCCCTGCCGAGGAGTCCAACGAGGCCATCGCCTGGGTGGATCGTCAGTCTGCGGTGGGCAGCACGGACATCAACCGCGCCCTGCTCGAAGCCTCGGCCATGACCGATGCCGAGCGCCCGACGTATCTCATCTTCCTGACCGACGGCCTGCCGACGGCGGGCGAGACGGAGAGTCAGCGCATTTTGGACAATTTCGACGCGGCCGCGCGCCAAAACCTGCGCCTGTTCGCCTTTGGCGTGGGATACGACGTGGATACCTTCCTGCTGGATTCGCTTGCCCAGTCGCATCACGGCGCGACGACATACGTCTTGCCGGGTGACCGTCTGGACGAGGCTCTGTCAGCCTTTTATGCCAAGATCAGCACTCCCGTGCTGACCGATCTCTCCCTGGACTTTGGGTCTGTCACCGCTTACGACATTTATCCCGCCCCGCTGCCCGACCTGTTCAGCGGTTCGCAGATCATTGTCACCGGGCGCTATCGAAGCGGCGGCCAGACCACGGTCACGCTGACGGGCGCGGTCAACGGTCAGCGGCAGGTTTTTCGCTTCCGCGATCAGGTTTTTGAAACACACTCCTTCCTGCGCGGCGAACAGACTGCCATTCCGCGCCTGTGGGCGACGCGCAAGATTGGGTACCTGCTTCAGCAGGTCCGGCTGAACGGCGCCGACGAGGAGACGATCAATCAGATCGTGAAACTGAGCATCCGCTACGGGATTGTCACGCCCTACACCTCCTACCTGGTGACCGAGGACATGCCGCTCGGCGCGGCGCAGCAGGATCGCATTGCCGAGGAGCAATTTGCCGAAATGGAAGCCGCGCCGGCCATGCCGTCCTCCGGGCAGGACGCGGTGGAGAAAGCCGCCGATCAGGGACAGATGTCCGCTGCCGAGAATGCGGCTGCACCATCCGCCGAGGCCGCTGACGTGGTCAAGATCGTCGGCTCGCATACCTTCGTGTTGAGCGATGGCGTCTGGCTGGACACGTCCTTCGACCCGGACACGATGCAGACGGTCCAGGTGCCCTTCCTGTCGGACGATTATTTTGCGCTGGCAGATGCCCGTCCCGAATTGGCCGCCGCCTTCGCGCTCGGCCAGCGTGTGATCGCCCTGGCGGATGGCGTGGCCTACGAAGTGGTGGACGCGGACTCTCCTGCACAGCCGGTGGACATCCCGCCTGCGCAGGCTCCCGAAGCCTCCCAGCCGCCGGCGTCTGCCCCGTCAGCGTCTCCTGCGCCTTCAGCTTCGCCGACCTGCTTGGGTGGTTTTCTCCCGCTGGGACTGGTCGCGGCTGGCTGGTTCTTCCGCCGCAGGCGTTGACGGCGGATCTTGTCGGTCGTCTCTGCCGGATGGCGATGATAAAACAAAAACCTTGCGAAGGCTCAAAGCCTTCGCAAGGTTTTCTTTTCCGGCATTAAAAAACTTATTTATTTCGTATCGTCCATGCCCACGGATGCCAGCCGCTCGGCCTCGTCGCGCGTGGTCAGCTCCTCGATGAATTCGTCAATATAGCCTTC
>JAADGN010000003.1:19595-24362 GCA_013152325.1 Chloroflexota bacterium | reverse complement strand
AAAAAGCCGCCTTCATGGGCGACTTTCTGGCAGTGCCCCCACGGAGATTCGGATAACATCCCCTTCTGGGGGCTCCGGCTTTAACGAAAAAGGCTGGTTCCAAACACAAACGCCCTTTACGGGCGTTTTAGCAGTGCCCCCACGGAGATTCGAATAACATCCCCTTCGGGGGGCTCCGGTTTTAACAAAAAAGGCTGGCTTTAACCACAAACGCCCTTTACGGGCGTTTCGGCAGTGCCCCCACGGAGATTCGAATAACATCCCCTTCCGGGGGCTCCGGTTGCCCTATATGGGCGTTTTAGCAGTGCCCCCACGGAGATTCGAATAACATCCCCTTTGGGGGGCTCCGGTTTTAACGAGAAGAGCCGATTTTAAAACACAAACGCCCTATATGGGCGTTTTAGCAGTGCCCCCACGGAGATTCGAACTCCGGTTTTAGCCTTGAAAGGGCTGCGTCCTGGTCCACTAGACGATGGGGGCGTGCGGGCGTGATTTTATCATTCCACAGGGGATAGGTCAAGCGATTGGCTTATTCCTTTTTCTTCTTCTTTTTGGCCCGCTGGCTGAGCAGCCCCAGCAGGTCCACCTGTTGACGGTTGAACAGCATTACCGGGCTTTCGACCTTCAATGTGGGGATCAGGATGCCGGTCACCTTGGCGTCATAGAGCGGGATGAAGTTGCGGGTGCCCTCCGACATGATCACCTTGAACTCGAAGCGTCCCGGCCATTCGACGACCCCCTCCAGTTCGTAAACCTGCGTGGCGACGCGGATGGGGTACTGCATCACCGTGGCATAGCCGCCGCGCGCCAGCGCCTGCGGCCCCATGTCCTCGCGGCGGCCCAGGCAGACCGCGAGGATGTGTTCCTTGACCAGGCGCACGACCTCGAAATGGTCTGCCAGTTTGGTCGGCATGTGGATGCGGGCCAGCCGGGCATCGTGCACTTCCATGAACGAGGTCGTCGTGTCGTTCATCAAGCCGATCACGCCTGTGCTGGTGACCAGGGTCTTTCCGACCACGCGGTAACTGGTGGTCAGAATGTCCACTGAGATAAAGCGGTGTGTGCGCGGGGCGGCATTCACAGACATCTTTCTCGCTCCTTGACGTTGCAGGCGAACGGCGTCGGATCAACGCGGTTATTTCGGGGCAGACGGGGGCGTATCCTGCTTCTGGGTTGATGGGCGCGGCCGCTGCCGGGAATCGGTGGGGCGTCCCGTGTTGGGGTTGAGCAGCATGGTCAGCCACGAGATCGCCCGCTGGTCGTACTCGCGCCGCCCGCACACGTCACATACCCAGGCCGGAAAGTTCGGAACGGTGATCAATTCATCGTTCAGCCAGGTGAAATAGGTGAGATAGCGCGGACGCATCACGCCGGCCTGACATTCGGTGCAAGGAAAAGGTTGGGGCAGCAGAGTGTCTTTCATGAGGTGGTTCCCTGTGTGGTTTCTTCGATATGGCCTGCGTCGACAGATTGCTCTTTACGGAGCGGCATTGACCACCTGGATGTGATCGATCACGTTCCACTCAGGCGGCGGCCAGTAGACCAGGATCGCCTTGCCGATCACGTTTTCCATCGGCACCAGCCCCCACGAGTGTGAGTCTGAAGAATCATTGCGATTGTCGCCCAGCACGAACAGGTACCCGTCCGGCACGAGCCAGTCGCCGGTATACCTCGGCGCGGCCGCGATATACGGTTCGTCCAGCGTCTCGCCGTTGACGATCACCTGACCGGCCTCGATCTTCACCTCGTCGCCGGGGCGTCCGATGACCCGCTTGATGAAATCCTGGTTGGGGTCCATCGGAAAATGGAAGACAATAATATCGCCATGCCTGGGCAGATTGGCCTTATACGCCAGTTTGTTCACCAGCACGTATTCGCCATTCTCCAGCGTGGGACGCATGCTGAACCCGTCCACGCGCACGCGGGCGGAGATGGCGTTGATGCCCAGGAACAGAACAACCGATAAAAGGATGGTCTCCAGCAGGTCGAGCAGGAATCGTCCCCAACTCTCCTTTTCTTCTTTCTCAACCGGGGCAGTCGGGACGGTCGGAATTTCATTTTCAGGGCCTAGCGTTTCCAAAAACACTACCTCCAAATATTCTTTCGGGAGGATTATACTTCATTATTCTGGCGGCACACGGCCCCAGGCGTAATACGTGGGCACATACACCACGCGTTCGCCGCGCTCCCAGGCGGTTTCATCCAGTTCCTTCATTTTGGACAAAACCTCCGCCGGGACAAATCCCCCCAAATCGGATTCCAGCACGGCCCATTCCAACGCCCGTTCATCGGGCGCGGGCGGATCGCTCTCCCCCCGGGAGATGGTTCCCGTTTCGACGGGCGCGATCCCGGCCCGCTCGAACAGCTCCGCCAACCCGCGCCCCAGGTCCGGGTCCGCGCCCTGCCGCCGCAGGGACTCGGCCTGCCACTGCCCCAACTGCGACAATTCGGGCGGCTGGTCGATGCGTCCGCTGTAATCCGGCTCCGCCAGGGCCAGCAGCGCCCCGCCGGGACGAGTCACGCGCGCCATCTCGCACAGGGCCTGCAGGGGGTCGACTGCCCAGAGCAGCAGGAAGTGGCAGAGGGTGGCGTCGAAGGTCCGGGATGGGTAGGGGAGGGCGAGCGCGTCGCCGTTCGCCAGAGACGCGGCCGGGGCGTGGATCCGGGCGAGGGTCAGGCGCGGCAGGTTCAAGTCCAGGCCGTGAAGCGCTGCTGAGGCCGGCAGATCGGCCAGGATGGCCCCCGTCCCGCAGCCCACTTCCAGCACGCGCCGCGCGCGGTCCAATCCCGCTTGGCGAAAGAGGTACGCACGCAGTTCACGCGTCCACCCGGCTTGCTGGGTGAAACGTCGGTGCCAGAACAGGTCGCTGTTCACTGCTTGCCGGGCGCTGTTTCCCAGTCCCGGATGAACTGTTTTTGGGTCTCTGTCTCCGGCGAGGCGGCGTAGAAGCACCAATCGGCCACTTGCCGCAGGGCCTGCTCGCCGCTCATCCCGTGCCGGACAAGATAGCACCCGACCGTTGTGCCGGTGCGTCCGATCCCGCCCCAGCAGTGGGCGTAGACGGTGCGCCCCGCCGCCAGCGCAGCGTCGATCGTGTCCAGGATGGCGGTCATCCTTTCCGGCGTGGGCAGGCCGAGATCGCGGATGGGGAAATGGTGGTGCTGCACGTCTATTTGGTAGTAGCCGGCCTGCTCGCGCAGGATCGGTTCGTAAGGGGGGCGTTCGTTGGGGGTGACCAGGTTGATAAAGGTGTCGAAACCGGCTTCGAGAAAGGCGTCCATTTGCCGGCGGATGTGCTCGTCGAAATACCGGTCGGGATATGCTCCGGCCAGGAATCTCCCCGGTATGACCCAGTAGGAGTTGTGGATGGGGCGTTTTGGTTCGGGCATGGTCCTTATTCGTTTTGCAGTCCTTCGAGAGCCAGCGCGGTCAGGCCGATGCTGAGCAGGGTGAGCAGCGTGTCGCTGGATGCCGCTTTCATGGCGCTCAACGCGATCGCTGTGACGCCCATACCCAGGGCGACGGCTTTCAAGATGATGGATACCAAACTGGGTTTCACGTTATTCTCCTGGGGTGTTATCAAGAACTGTCCGAAAAATACGCAGCAGCGACTTTCCTGATCCAGACCGTCAGGACCGGGCAGCCGCTGTCAACGGCTGACGCCAAAGTGTGCTACGCGAAGCCGTTACTGCACAAGGCAATTTTCGGATCAGCCGCCGGACACTTTTGGACGATAAGCCCCTGTGGTGTCCGACAGTTCAACTGTCGGACATCGCCAGCCATTCGGCGGACTAAAGTCCTGCCTCAGCTCATAAAAGTCGGCTGAAGCCGACTCTCTGGTCAGCCCGCACGATGGTCTTGAAAAACCATAAGAACCTGTCCGAAAAATGCGTAGTAGCGACTTTTAGTCGCTGCTTGACGGCTGACCCTGACAGGGTGCTACGCGAAGCCGTTACTGCACAAAGTGATTTTCGGATAGACACTAAGCCTTGTTGTTGATCCTGCTGACGGACGGCGGGTACACGTCGTCGTCGCGGCGAAATTCGTAGGCGTCAATCATCTGCTCGATGATGCTCCCGTCGTCTGGCGGGACTTCCAGGAACTGGAAGCCGATATTGTAGAGCCTGGGGTCGACGTCGGGCCTGCACCAGATGGCGCGGGCCTGCAGCAGCAATCTTCTCTTGGGAAATAGCGGCACTTCGGGCAGGTCGATGCGCAGTTCAAGCTGTGTCTCCGGCTGCACGGCCTCTTTGCTGATGACCATCAGGCCGTCGATGGTCAGGTCGCAAAGATAACCAAGCAGTTGGCCGTCGTGGTGGTTGAACACGCACGAATAGGCCATCAGGTATTTTCGGGGGAGTTTTCGTCTTTCTTCCATTGGAACCTCCTGGGAAGAAGGCTTATTTCCCGGAATCGAGGGATTCTGCCACCAATTGAGCGGCGACTCGAACGGCCTTTGGACACACCGCAGCGAAAACGCCGCGCTCGCGGGCCTGCTGCAGGCCTTCGGGGGTGTCGATGGCGCAGCCAAGCAGTTCGCGGCACAGGATCGAGCCGTTGCGCTCCTCGAAGCGGCGCATGAATGTGCCGCCAATGCCATTCACCTCGTCCCTGTTCTCGGGAGATGCGTGGCCGTATTTCAGCCCAAGCGCCATCAGCGCGCCGCTTACTGCGCCGCAGACCTCGCCCTGACGCGCCATCCCGCCGCCGAAAGCCGCCGCGATCTTGATGGCGCTCTCCTCGGACAGGCCAAGGTCAGGGGCGAA
>JAADGN010000003.1:0-19512 GCA_013152325.1 Chloroflexota bacterium | reverse complement strand
TTGGTCGCGTTTTGCCAGATTGTCGCCCAGTCGTCGCGCAGGAAGTTGCCCAGAATCGTGTCGGCCATGCCTTGCGCGGGCAGCACGTCGCCGTCCGGCTCGACGTAGAGCCAGGCTTTGCCCGCCCCGGAGGGGACGTTGTCTTCGGCGGTCTCCAGCGCGACGGGATGCGATGTCGAGTATGGCACGGGCAGGTTCCACGTCAGCGAGAGGCCCAGGCTGGAGGCGTGCTCGCGGGCGGCTTGCTGGGTTTCGTCCAGGCCGGGGGCGGCGGTCAGCGAGAGGGCGTTGGCGCCCATTTCGGCCAGCCGTTCGAGCGCGGCGTTGACCTCCCCGGCGTTCGCTTCGGTGATCGTCAAATGCACCGTCGTGAACAGGTCTTCGGGCAGGATGGTTTCCAATGCTTTCCAGGATGCCTTTTCGCCGGGCTGGAGGATGAAGAGCAGGTGGTCCAGGCCGGTTTGCAGGAGCGTGTCGAGATAGGCCTTGTCGGCCAGTTTCGCGCCGTCGCTGAGCAGCCCGCTGACCATGCCCTGCGCTTCGGCGAAGGCGATCAGGTCGGGCAGGTCGTCGCGCAGCGTCGGTTCGCCGCCGGTAAATGTGACGTGCGGGATGCCCGCCGCCCAGGCTTTTTCGAGGATGAGCTGCCATTCCTCGGTCGTCAACTCGCGGTCGACGCGCTTGCTCGGCGCGTCCTCGGCTTTTGCGCCGCGCGGCAGACGGTAGGTCAGCGCGCAGTCGAGACGCAGCGGGGCTGAGAGTTCGCCCGAATGGGGCGCGACCCGTTCGAAGTCCAGGTACGAAACGGGGTCCAGGTCGGGCGTGTGCACCAGGGTCTGGATACGCTCTGCGAAATCCCGGTAATCTTGCAGGGCCTGTTTCCGGCTGACGCGATAGCGTTTGGCGACCGCCTTGGCGGCTTCTTCCTCCGTCGCGCCTTTGATCAGGTGATAGGCGTACTCGGTCGCGGACGGGTTGAGATGCAGCACCGTGGCCGCGTTGACGATCAGGATGCTGGTGCCGTCGGGGCGCAGGCGCAGGTGCAGGCGATAGGGGAGTTCATCCTCTGCCGGGGACTGGAAATGGTACACCCCTTCCGGTAAGGGTTTGAGGGGGGTGAAACTCTGGCGGATGCGTTCGAGCAGTTTCATGGGACGCTCCTTTCGCGGGAGGGCGGTTGAATAAGGACGATATGTTTCAGCACGTCGAAGTATCTGGCGTGACAAGGTTTGCCTGTTCGAATGTGAGCGGACAGCCGCCGCCGCACTCGGCGAGCAGGGCGCAGCCGTCACATTTTTCGGGCAGTCCCTGGCGTTCGCGCAGGCGGACGGCGAGTTCGTGATCCCAGATGGTATGCCACTCGTCGTGCAGCAGGTTGCCCAGCGGATGGTAGTAAGACTGGCAGGGCAGTACATCGCCGTTGGACTCTACGCACATGTTGTAGAGCGCGGCGGTGCAGCCCTTGACGCCCAGATCCAGCTGCATGGGGTCGAAGTGGCAGTATTGCGTGGGCGTATACCAGATCAATCTCTGGCCGCGGGCTTCGGTCTTTTGACGGGCGGTTTCGAGCAGCGGCGTCAGCTCGCTTTCCGGCAGTCCCGTCCCGACCGTTGCGCCGTGGCCGGCGTAGATCAGCGCGTTCAGCCCGACGGTTGGCACGCCCAGGTCGGCCAGGAAGTCGAGCGTGTCGGGGATGGTGCGGACGTTGTCGCGCAGCATGGTGGTGTTGGTCATCACGTAGAGCGGGCTGGCGAGGGCGTTTTGCAGTCCTTTGATGGTCTGCGGGAAGGCGCCCTTGGCCTGTACCATCCGGTCGTGGACGGCGGCATCGCTCGATTCGACCGTGATCTGGACGTGGTCCAGCCCGGCCTCGACCAGGCGCGCCAGGAAGCGCGGATCGGACATGCGCCGGGCGTTGGTGTTCAGTCCGGTGATCTGTCCGTTGGCCTCGGCGTGGGCGATCAGGTCGGGCAGGTCGTCCCGCAGGGTCGGCTCGCCGCCGGTGAAGACCACGTGCGGGATGCCCAGCTCCCAGGTCTTGTCGAGGATGCGCTGCCACTCGCCGGTGCTGAGTTCGGGGAAATCCCGCGCACGGGCGTTGTAGCAGTGGGCGCAGTCGTTGTTGCAGCGGTAGGTCAGCGCCAGGTCCATGCGGTAGGGGGCCGAGGGCCGCGCGCTGAAGGGCATCACGGTTTCCAGTCCCAGGTCGTGGATCGGGCAGGCCCCGTCCGGACGGATCAGGTTGGAAAGCTGCACGTTGAAGGTTTGCAGGTCTGCCCGCACCTGGCTGCGGTTTACCCGGTATTGCTTGCTGAGGGCGCGCTCGATCTCGCGTTCCGGCTTTCCTTCCAGCAGCATGTATGCCATCAGCGCCGCGGTCGGGTTCAGGTGCATGACCCGGTTGGCGTTGACGATCAGCGTGCCGTGCCCGTCCGGGTCGAGGCGCAGGTGGATGCGCGATTTCTCGCCTCCGTTTTCGCGGCGGTAGTGATAGATGCGCGTTTGGGAGTCCAAAGTCTCCAGACTTTGGGGTGCGCCTTCCAACGTCAGGAGACGTTGGACTCCGTTTTTTATACCGCTAAAAATCAGGGACATCGTTTAGTTCTCCATCGGGGACCAACCCAGGCCAAGTTTCTACAGATAAAAAGGCTTTGTAATTGCTAAAAGGGTAGGCTTCGGCTTGATCTACAATCCCATGCTTGACAGGGTTCAAGAAAATGTAACGCAATCTTGCCAAATAGTCTTTTTCTGATCGAATGCAAGTGTCCCAATAATTCCACCAAACTTTACGTCCGGGAATTTGATCTTCCTGATTCCATCTCCTGGCGGTGAACTTGTGGTAACTGGCGACAAATTTAGGCATATTCAGCTTTTGTTCAGGTGAGCGGACGATAGCGTGATAGTGGTTATCGAGAACGACCCATGCGACCACTTTCCATTGATGGATTTCGGCAGATTTTGAGAATGCATTAATCCATTCCATTTTGCGTTTACCGGCTTTCATAAAAGGTTGCTTTTGATAGGTAGAAGCGGTAAGCATGTAGAGTGCGTTGGCACGAAATAAATGTGGCGGATTGTTTTTTGCCGTTTTGAATATGTCACCGGGGTACATTTTTTGTTTTCTGGCTTGACGGACTCCGAAATCTCCAGGTTTCGGGGGGCTAAATTCCGTGAATATGTCATCAGGGTACATTTTTTTGTTTTCTGGTTTGGCGGACTCCGAAATCTCCAGATTTCGGGGGACTAAATCCCGATGTCAGGAGATGTCGGATTCCAGCTACCGTCCTCCACCCGCGCAGGCGCAGGCGCAGCCCGCGCAAGCACAGGCGCAGGCGCAGCCACCGCTGCCGCCGCCGCGATAGCTGCCGGAACTGGACTTGGGCGGCGGATTGGTCACGCCGGTGACCTTGCTGGTGAAATCGGTCAGGTTGCCAACGACCTTGTTGGAGAAGGTCTGCACGCCGGTGACCATCGAGGCCGCGAAATCCGCTCCGGGCAGCTGCGGCAGGGATACGCCGCGCCCTGGCGAAGACGATGTCGTCGGGAAGGGTCTGGAGGCGGGCGTGGCCGGCCGGCTGAAGGTCGGATCGTAGCGGTGCCACCACATTGGGACGTAGACCGGGCCGGTGCGGAAGACGTCGCGTGTGCGGTCGTTGAAGTCCTTGTCCAGCATCGTCCATTCCAGGGCTTCGTCGTACATCTGGCTCTTGACCTCGGGCGTGTCGGCGGCTTCGATCTGCTGCCAGGCGCGCTCCATGATGTTCTTGTAATAGGCCAGCGTTTCTTTGCGGCTGAAGCCCTTCATCTTTTTCTCGACGCTCTTGATCAGATCGACGGTCGTCTTTTGCAGGGCTTTGCGCTGTTTGGCGCGCCCCTTTTCCTGGAAGGCTGCCAGGAAGTCGAGCTCGTAGTCGCGCAGGTTGTCTGGCCGCGGCTCGACGACTTCCAGTTTGAGCGGGTCGCGCTTGACGACCTTTGCCGCGCCCTTTTTGATCACGCCGAACAGGATCATCGTCATCACTTTGTCGAGCGGTTCCTGCATCAGGATGGCGGCTTCGACGGCGGTCAGGCCGCGCTTGATGCCGTGCCCTTCGATGGCGATCTTCGGCGGCATATACTTCAGCTTGCGTTTGCGCTGCGCAACGGCCGAGAGGATGGGAATGCCAAAGAAAAAGAAGCCGAAAATCGAAAAACAAAGGAGGGTGAAGAGGGTATCTTCACTGATGCCCAGCCGCTCCCAGATCGAAGGGCTGACGATGGCCGAAGCCGGGACGTAGGACTTCGGGAAGGATGCCCCGAATTTATACTGCGTGTACCCGTTGGCGTTGGGGTTGCGCCAGGTGTACGTGACGCGGCCGGACGCGTCCAATGCCGTCTGCGGTTCGGACGGAAAGCCGGAGGGCGCGCCGTGCCAGCGGGGTTCTTCGGGTTTGACGCCCGGCGGCAGGTGAAAGACCATCGTCAGGTCGGTGTCGCCGTAAACGTACTGGCTGCCGAACCAGGTCGGGACGAAAACAGCGCTGGCGTAGCCGTCGTCGTTGTCGTCGGTGTACAGGACGCGGTCGATCCGTCCGACGTAGACGTGTACGCTGCCGCTGTATCCCGGCCGGATGGCGTAGCTCCCCAGGTCCACCGCCACGCCGGTTCCCGATCCCTGGTAGTCGGTTGAAATCGAGACGGGATTGCCGTCCACGTCGGCGGAGATGCTGCCGTAGTCGTAGTTGCCGTTTGGCAGGCCGACGTCCACAAAGTCGATCGGCGAGGCGGAAGCGCTGTTGGAGAAGACGAAGACATAGTCGAGCGCCATGCTGCCGTCGCTGTTCCAGTAAACGTGGACGGTCTCCTGGGTCAGGTTGAAATAGTAGGTTTGTGCCAGCGCGCTGGAGGCCGAGCCGAGCAGCATCATCAGCACAAGGGTCAGTACAAGCAATCGTCGTTTCATAGGGACACCTTTCGATTGAACGTGGCTGTCATCGTCCGCCGCCCGCGCAGGCGCAGGCGCAACCGGCGCAAGCACAGGCGCAGGCGCAGGCACAGCCGCCGCCACCGCCGCTGCTGCGAGAGCCGCCGGAACTGGTCTTGGGCGGGGGGTTGGTGACGCTGGTGACTTTGGACGTGAAGCCGGTCAGGTCGCCGATGACGCGCTGGGAGAAGGTTTGCACGCTGCTGACGACCGAGGCGGCGAAATCGGAGCCGGGCAGTTGCGGCATGGAGGGCGAAAGGCCGCGACCCTGCGTCGTGGTCGGTCGCGGCGCGGAGGAGCGCGGCGAGGGCGCGGCGGGCCGGCTGAAGGCGGGGTCGTAGCGCTGCCACCAGACGGGGACGTAGACGGGGCCGGTGAAGACGCGGCGGGTGCGGCCATCGTAGTTCTTGTCGAGCATGGTCCATTCGAGGGTTTCGTCGAAGCGTTGGCTCTTGACTTCCGGGGTGTCGGCGGCTTCGATCTGCTCCCAGGCGCGCTCCATGATGTTTTTGTAGTAGGCGATGGTCTCCCTGCGGCTGAAGCCCTTCATCCTGGCGGAGACGCTGCGGATGAGGTTGACGGTCATTTTCTGGAGGGCCTTGCGCTGACCGGAACCGCTTTTCTTCTGGAAGGCCTGCAGGAACTCGCGCTCGTAGGCGTGCAGGCCTTCGGGGAGGGGCGCGGCGACTTCGAGTTTGATGGGGTCGCGCTTGACGACCTTTGCGGCGCCTTTCTTGATGACGCCGAAGAGGATCATGGTCATGACCTTGTCGAGGGGCTGTTCCATCAGGATGGCGGCTTCGACGGGGCTCAGGCCGCGCTTGATGCCGTGCCCTTCGATGGCGATCCTGGGCGGCAGGTATTTCATTTTGCGGCGGCGCATGAAGTAGGCGTAGAGGCCGAAGAACAGCAGCACGCTGAAGGCGAACAGGCCGATTCCGAAAACGCTTTTGTCAATCCCCAGGCGCGTCGGCAGGTCTGGCTGGGGCTGTTCGTAGATGACGCTGTCGGGGATGAAGCTGCGCGGCATGTCCACGGAGAAGCGGTACTTGACGCTGGGGAAGGCGGCCGGGTTCTCCCAGGTGAGGCTGAGCCGTCCGTCGTCGCCCTGTCCGACCTCGGCGTCGCCGAAGCCGCTCCCCGCCTGCCAGTGCAGGTCTTGCTCTGTGACCTGCGGGGGGAGTTCGAAGGCGACGGTCATGTCGGTGGTGCCGAAGAGCCAGTCCTTGCCGAAGGTCGCGGGGATGAATTCCAGGCGGGCGCGCTCGTATTTATCGAGGTACCAACTGGCGGAGAACATCTCTCCCGAGAGCGTGTAGGCCACGTGGACGGTGCCGCGCTGCCCCGGCTTGAGCGACAGTTCGCCCAGTTGCAGGTGGATGGTCTGGTAGGCCGCCTCGATGGCGCTTGCGGGGAGGGACGTCCCGTCCAGGTCGGCGCGGATGGCGGAGAATTCCCTGGGGCGGTAACTGTACGGATGCGCCAGGGACAGTTGGCTCAGGAGGTTGTCTTTGGATTCGTTCTTGAAGGTCAGGGCGTAGTTCACGTCCAGCGTGCCGGAGGGGTTGATCGTCACCCGGACGACCTCCTGCTCCAGCAGGATCACCGAGAGCACGTATTGGCGCGGCAGGGAAAGGCCGAATTCGTATTGGGTGTATCCGTCCGCCTCGGGGCGCCGCCAGGTGTAGGTGATGCGCCCGTCCTCGTCGAAACCGGTTTCCGGTTCCGGGGGGAAGCCGTCGGGGGCTTCGTGCCAGCGCGGCTCGGCGGGCGCGACGCCCGACGGCAGGTGGAAGGTGACCGTGAGGTCCGTCTCGCCGTGGACGTATTGGGAGCCGAACCAGGTCGGCGAGAACCGGAAACTGACGTAATCGGCGGCGGCGGTGTCGGGGTAGTATTGGGCCTTGACTTCGGGGATGAAGACGCGCACCGTGCCGGTCTGTCCGGGCTGGATGGCATGCTCGCCCAGGCCGAGCGCGATGCCGGGGTTCACGTAGGGCGAGGCGGCGATGTCGCTGATCGGCTGCCCGTCCACTTCGGCGCGGATCGCGGACAGGGTGTACTCGCCGCTCGGCAGGCCGACGTCCACGAAATCGATCGGGGAAGCGGCCGTGTCGTTCGTGAAGGTGAAGGTGTAGTCCAGGGCCAAGGCGCCGTCGTTGTCCAGGTAGACGTGGACGGTCTCCTCCCCCAGGGTGAAGCGGTAGGTCTGGGCGGACGCGCCGGACGCCAGCCCCAGCAGGAACAGGAGCGGGATGGCGGCGGCGAGCAGGCGTCGTTTCATGCGCGTTTCACGAAGGGGCGGCAGACCACTAGACCACTACCACTTCGGTTCTTCGGTCAACTGGTAGGTCGTGCCGCAGTAGGGGCAGGTGACCATCGGCGCGCCGGCGACCATCTCGATGTTGTCGGCGGTCAGCGCCCCGCCGCAGAATTGGCATTTGAGCGTGTCCAGGTTCACGTCGCCGGACAGGTCGATTTTCAGGGTCACGTTTTGTTCTCCCGCCTCGGCGGGCTTCTTGCGGCCGGCGAACCAAAGCAAGCCGAAGCCGATGCCCACGCTCACCGCGCCGACGCAGATCCACTCCGGACGGGATGTGGAACCGAACGCCCCCCAAATGAACAGCACACCAAAAAAGATCAAGATTGCAGCAGCAATGTAGCCAATCACTTTCAACGCGGACATACCAGCCTCCTGGGTACGATAAAATCTTGTCTATACTTTAGCATTTTACTCTTATTTTCGCAAATGATTTTTGCCTGATTGTAGCCTATTTTCAAAACTTGGCTGTATACTTGGGGGAAAGCCTGCTTGCGAAAATCTCATCCGTGGTGAAAAACATGACCATCCAAGACGAACGAAAACGCTGGGAACAGGAGATTCTCAACCCGCTGCTCGAAAAACGGCCCGAACGCAAAGCGGAGTTCAAGACGTCTTCCGGGATTGAACTGCCCCGTCTCGGACTCCCCCCGGAGCCTGCTCCCGATTACGGAGCCAAACTCGGCTTCCCCGGCGAATACCCGTTTACGCGCGGCGTCCAGCCGACCATGTACCGCGGCCGCTTTTGGACAATGCGGCAGTACGCGGGCTATGCCTCGGCGGAAGAGTCGAACGCCCGTTATCGTTACCTGCTCGCCCAGGGACAGACCGGCCTTTCGGTCGCTTTCGACCTGCCCACCCAGATCGGCTACGACGCCGACGATCCGCTGGCCGCGGGCGAGGTCGGCAAGGTCGGCGTCTCGATCTCCTCGCTGGAGGATATGGCCCAGCTCTTTGCCGGGATCCCGCTCGACAAAGTTTCCACCTCGATGACCATCAACGCGCCCGCGGCGATCTTGCTGGCCATGTATATCGCGGTCGCCAAACGGCAGGGCGCCGACGTGGGCAAGTTGCGCGGCACCATCCAGAACGATATTTTGAAGGAATACGTGGCGCGCGGCACGTATATCTTCCCGCCCGCGCCCTCCATGCGGCTGATCACGGATATTTTCCAGTATTGCAAACGGGAGGTGCCGCGCTGGAACACGATCAGCATTTCGGGGTACCACATCCGCGAGGCCGGTTCGACGGCTGTGCAGGAGGTGGCCTTTACGCTCTCGAATGCCGTCGCCTACGTGCAGGCGGCCATTGACGCCGGCCTGGACGTGGACGACTTCGCCCCGCAGCTTTCGTTCTTCTTCAACGCCCACAACAATCTGCTGGAAGAAATCGCCAAATATCGCGCCGCCCGTCGTTTGTGGGCGCGCATCATGCGCGAGCGCTTCAAGGCGGGCGATCCCAAATCCTGGCTGCTGCGTTTTCACACGCAGACGGCCGGCTCCACGCTGACCGCGCAGCAGCCGGAGAACAATGTCGCCCGCGTCACCATCCAGGCGCTGGCCGCGGTGCTGGGCGGGACGCAGTCCCTGCACACCAACAGCATGGACGAGGCCCTCTGGCTGCCGACCGAAAAATCCGTCCGCGTGGCGCTGCGCACCCAGCAGATCATCGCCTACGAGTCCGGCGCGGCCGATTCGGTCGATCCGCTGGCCGGCTCTTATCTGATCGAGTACCTGACCGACGAGATCGAAGCGCGCGCTGAAGAATACATCGCCAAGATCGACGGGATGGGCGGCGCGTTGAAGGCCATCGAAGCGGGCTACATGCAGCGCGAGATACAGAACTCGGCCTACGAGGCCCAGAAAGCCATCGAGCGCGATGAGCAGATCGTGGTCGGCGTGAACAAATTCCAGGTGGACGAGGAGATGACCCTCGACCGTCTCGCCGTGGACCCGGCCATTGAGCAGGCGCAAAAAGCCAGGTTGGCGGCGTTGCGAAAAAAGAGGGACCGGGAACGGGTGGCCGGGCTGCGGGCGCGATTGGAGACCGCCGCGCGCGGCACGGAGAACCTGATGCCGCTCTTCATCGAATGCGTGGAAAACGACATGACCCTGGGCGAGATCTGCAACACCCTGCGCGGCGTGTGGGGCGAGTATGTCGCGGAAGGGTTCTAGGTGTATAGCAAGGAGCAACCATGAAGAAAATTTTGCAGTCAACTATTGTCAAGATTATGATGACGATCGTGTTGTTGTTTTGGCCGGGTATCCCGGTTTGGAGTGCGCCGGTCATCCCTGATCCCGTCTATCGTCTAGACTGGATATCGCTGGTGCAAGCGCCCTTGACCCTGATGGGGTACGGATATCGCTGGGAGTGGTATTCGATCATTGGCCTCCTTGTTATGATTACCTTGATCGTTTTCGTCTGGCGCGGTGTCAAACGGCGGGCAAAGTGACGCCCTGCGCGGCGTGTGGGGCGAGTACGTGGCGGAGGGGTTTTAGTTTTTCGCGTATGGGTGGACGCTCGCGTAGCCTTCCCGAAGGGGCGTCCGCTTTTCCAACTGAGACAAATAGCACTGGAGGAACGACACATGAAAATAGACACTCTCGTTCAAGAGTTTCTGGCCCAAAAAAGCATCGCCGTCGTCGGCGTATCCGAGACGCGCGAGACGGGCTGTAACCTGAACTACCGGAAGTTCAAGGACGCCGGATACACGGTCTACGCCGTCAACCCGAAGATCGATCAATTCAAGGGCGACCCGTGTTACCCTGATCTGGCGTCCATCC
Source organism: Chloroflexota bacterium (assembly GCA_013152325.1). Classification (GTDB taxonomy): domain Bacteria; phylum Chloroflexota; class Anaerolineae; order Anaerolineales; family Villigracilaceae; genus Desulfolinea. The sequence goes on along the minus strand of JAADGN010000003.1, from coordinate 9,446 downwards.
CGGAAGCGCCGGATGCGGTTTTCCTGATGACAAGCCCGAAGGTCGCTGAAGAGGTGGCCAAACAGGCGGTGGAGGTGGGCGTCAAGTACCTCTGGATGCACTGCATGATGGGCACCAAACCCGGTCTGGCGCAAAGCATGACCAGCGTCTCGCCGGATGCGGTCGCGCTGTGCCGCGAGAACGGCATCACCGTCATCCCCGGCTCATGCCCGGCCCAGTTCCTGGATCCCGATTTCGGGCACAGGGTGATGCGCGGCCTGTGGCGGCTGGTGGGCAACCTGAAGGTTGCCTGACGTTGAGTCTGACAGGAAACTGGTCCCATGCAAATCAAATTCAACGGACAATACGACAAAAAGCGCTTCTTCGCTGCCGTGCGGCTGGCGAATTCGCCGCAGCGCAACCGGCGGGTGGTCTACCTGTTGGTCTGGATGGTGTTGGGCGTGATGCTCGTTTCCGCGGTCGGCACGTTCTTCGAAACGCGGGAGGTGGCTCCCATCCTGCTGCACCTGGCGCTGATCGTGCTGCTCGGCGCGGTGCTCTGGCAGGCCTATCTGCCGCCGTACCTGGCGGCGCGCAAGATGTGGGCCAATCCCTCCGTGCGGCGTACGCTGCATGGGGTGGTCACCAAACAGGGCATCACCTACAATTTTTCCGCCGGGCAGAAGAGCTACACCTGGGGACAGATCAGCCGCGTCCGCAAGACCGGGAATCTGGTCACGCTGGTCACGAACGGCGGGATGCTGCTCGTCTTCCCGCGGGGGTTCTTCAGGAGCCAGACTGATTGGGAGCGTTTCGTCAAACTGGTCGAGACGCGCATCCTCCCGACCGTGAAACTGCGCTAGAAGCATTGTCCACGAAGAAACACAAAGAAAAGCTAAAAGCTGACGGCTGAAAGCTAATAGCTAAAAACTTTGAGACCCTTCGTGTACTTTGTGTTTAGCCTTCTGAAATCTAAAGTTTGAGGTCTGATACATGGCGATCATCAAAAAAATCAACCACGTCGCGGTGGCGGTCGATGATATCGAATCATCGCTCGCCTTTTGGCGGGATGCCCTTGGCCTGGAGATGACCGAATTGCGCGACGCGCCCGCGGAAGCCGCGCAGATCGCTTTTCTGCCGGTCGGCGGCAGCGAGATCGAACTCGTCCGCCCGACGACGGACGATTCCGGGCTGGCGAAATATCTCGCCAAGCGCGGCCCGGGGATGCACCACATTTGCCTGGAAGTGGACGACATTGCGGGGATGCTGGCGCAGTTGAAAGCCAGGGGCGTGCGCCTGATCAACGAGTCCCCGCGCACGGGCGCGGACGGCAGGCAGTATGCCTTCGTCCACCCCGAGGCCGCGGGCGGGGTTTTGGTGGAGTTGTACCAAATCTGACAAGGTATTCTGCTTTGTGGCATAATACCCCCATGCTCGAAAACCTTGACGCTATTCTGCGGGACGAATGCCGCCTGACGCCCGACAAGCCGATTGTCGTCGGCGTCTCCGGCGGGCCGGACAGCCTGTGCCTGCTCAACGCGCTGCGCGAGGCGGGCTATCCGCTCGTTGTGGCGCATTTCAATCACAGGCTGCGCCCCGAAGCGGACTTCGAAGCCAACGCGGTGGAGAGGGAAGCCGGCAGGTTGAACCTGCCTTTTGTCGTCGAGAGCGTGGACGTGCGCGCCTTTGCCCAGGCTGAGTCGCAGTCCATCGAGGAGGCTTCCCGCAATTTGCGTTACCGCTTCCTGTTTGCCCAGGCGCGTCAGGTCAATGCCCAGGCTGTGGCTGTCGGACATACGGCCGACGACCAGGTCGAGACGGTGCTGATGCACTTCATCCGGGGGGCGGGGCTGGCCGGACTGAAGGGCATGTCCTATCGCACGATCCTGCCGGTCTTTGACCCGGATATCCCGCTCGTGCGTCCGCTGCTGGACACCTGGCGCGAGGGGACGCTGCTCTACTGCGCTGCCCATGGTTTGCGTCCGCACATTGACCCCAGCAACGTCTCGCTGAACTTCTTCCGCAACCGGCTGCGGCACGTGCTCATCCCCGAACTGGAGGCGTACAATCCCCGTTTTCGGGAGACGCTTTGGCGAACGAGCCACGCCCTGAGCGGCGATTATGCCGTCCTGGCGCAGCTGCTGGACAGAACCTGGGACGCGGTCGTGGCGCAGGAGGGCGAGGCGTACGTGGCTTTCGATGCGCCTTCGCTGGCCCCGCTCACCCCCGGTCTGCTGCGCAACCTGTTCCGCCGCGCCGTCGAGAAACTGCGCCCCGGCCCGGTTGACGTGGATTTTGCCGCCCTGCAACGAGCGGTGGATCTTGTCGCTCGCTCCGACAAACTTGCGCGGGCGGATTTGATCGGCGGTTTGCGCCTGTTCCGCGAGGGCGACCGGCTGTACGTCGCGGGGGACGAGGCGCAGCTTCCCTGCGAGGATTGGCCGCAGATGTCTGGCGCGGACGGGACGTTGACGGTGCCCGTTCCGGGACAGGTGGATGTGTCGCATGGGTGGCAGTTGTCGGCGGAGCGCTGGGACGTCCCGGCCTTGGCCCGCGAACAAATGCGTCAGAGCGCGGATCCGTTCGAGGTCTGGCTGGATGCGAAGCATCTGGATGTCCGGGCGTTGAATATCCGCCCGCGGCGTCCGGGGGACCGTTTTCAGCCGTTGGGCATGGACGGGCGATCTGTCAAGTTGTCCGACTTTTTCATTAACGTCAAACTTCCGCAGCGGGCGCGTGACCGCTGGCCTCTGCTTTGCACGGGGGAGCGGATCGCCTGGGTGCCGGGTTACCGTCCGGCGCATCCTTTCCGGCTGACGGGATCGACGCGGCAGGTGGTATATTTATGCCTGAACCGAAAAAACATGAAAGGCAAATAGGATGAGCATCTTTTCAAAACGCAAGAAGGTCAATCGCTTTCTTGAATTGCTGACCCAACAGGCTGAACTGGCCGTGCAGGGCATGGAGATCTTGCGTCATTATATGCAGGCTCCCAACGACATGCTGGCCGAACAAGTTTCGAAGGTGGAAAAGGAAGCCGACGAAGTACGCCGCATCCTGATCGACGAACTGAACCGGACTTTCGTGACGCCCTTCGACCGGGAGGACATCTTCCTGCTTTCGCTGACGATTGACGATGTGCTGGATTACGCGACGACAAGCGTCGAGGAGATGGACATGCTGGGGGTGAAGCCTAATCCGTTCCTGGTGCGGATGACGTCGCTGCTCTACGATGCGGCGGTGGAGATCCATCGCGCCGTGCTGCGTTTGGAGGATCATCCCAACGTTGCCAATGACCACGCCGTGCGCGCCAAGGCGCTGGAGAATCGCATGGAGACGGTTTACCGCGAGGCGATTGCAGCCCTGTTCAAGACGCCCGACGACTTGGCCGGGATGGTGGAGATATTGAAGCTGCGTGAAATTTACCGTCACCTGTCCAATTCCGCCGATCGCGGCGACGAGGCCGCCAACGTGGTCGGGGATATCGTGGTCAAGCGGATGTGAGCGGTTGTCGGCGACCAGTGGGAGGCTGTCCGAACGAAAATCAAAACGTGGCAACGGCTTCGTGCAGCGCCCTGCAGGGGTCAGCCGTTCAAAAGCGTAAAGTCGCTGCCACACGTATTTTTCGGAAATTAAAAGCAAACTTCCGAGGCCGCAAAAGCCTCGGAAGTTTTTGTTTGCGCGAGTTTACCCTTTTTCTTCGCCGCTCAATTTGCGCAATTTCATCCTGATCTCGCGCCACTGGATCTTCGAGATGCCCAGTTTCTGGCGGATTTTATCGGGCTCCATGCCTGCCCGATAATCCAGCAGGGAACTCGTCCAGCGGCACATGTCGAAGGAGAGATGCTTGTCGAGACCGGCTTCCTTGCCGATGTCTTCGAGCAGGTATTCCAGCCGCCGCGGCGACCAGGGGAAGAGTTGGTCTACGGGCTGGTATTGGCTCAGGTATTCCTGGTAGGCAGGGATCCATTCTTCGGCCAGGGCGATCTTGCGTTCCTTGTAGCGGTTGGCGGGACTGGCGTACCGGATGAAGACGAGCGGCCCGCCGGGCGCGTCCAGGTCGATGTGGTTGAGATGGATGCCCAGGCACTCGCTTTTTTTGATGCCGGTGGCCAGCAGCAGGGAGAGCAGGGCGTAGTACCGCGCGTCCGGTTTGGGGGCGCGGCGATGCTTGTCGGCGGCGTCCAGGACGGCGGTCACCTCCGCGTCTGTCAGCACGGTTGGCAGGGGGCTGATGACGGAGCGGTTGAGCACCTTCTCCGCGGGGTTGATCATCAGTACGCCGTACTGGTGCAGCCAGCGGAAGAAGGACTTGGTCGAGGTGATGCGCCGGGCCAGCGTTTTGGGACTGCACGGAACGCCGCGCTCTTTTTCCATCCAGTCGAAGTAGCGGTTCAGGTCGTTGGTCGTGATCGCGCCGAGCGTGCGGTCGGGCGGCAGGAACTCGGTCAGGATGCGGATGTCTGAAAGAAAAGCCTTGACCGTGTTTGGCGAGCGTCCCTGGTCGTAGAGATACATTTCCCAGGCTTTGATGGCCGGAGCGAGCAGCGTTTGTGCTGTCAGATGGGCGGAATCGGGGGCTGAATCGGTCATGGGTGCCTCCTGTCGTAAATTTCGGATAGTCTATGCGTATAGTTTAGCTGAAGAGTGAGGGGATGTCAAATGAAAAAACATGCCCCTCCCGGTTCAGGGTTTTAATTCAAACCTGGGCGCGTCTTGCCCTTCCCCGGCAGAAGCATGGAGACAAAAAAAACCGTTAGTCTGTGGAGGAGGGATCGGAGGATGGGGAGGGAAATCCTGGTCTGCGCCCCGCGAAATTGAATCCGGGGCGAGTCCCGTTGGCGGCAATTACGGCACGTTCAACGCCTGGCGCATGATCGCCATGACCGCATAGCGATTGGGGAGCAGCACCATTGCGCCGGTATAAGGCTCTATCCAGTCGTAGACAGGTCCGTAGCCGATCACGTAGCGGTTGATCTGGTTGGAATTGATCAACGTGGTCGCGACGGGCAGCAGGCCGAGCACATCGCCGAGGGTCAGGTCCGTGGTCACGCTCTCCTGGTACAGCTCGTATAGGTCAGGCGCGCGCACGATGGCGTCAAAGCTGAGCAGGCGGTAGGCGATGGCCTGGATCACTTCCTGCGCGCGGCGCAGGCGGTCGATGTCGCTGCTGGTGTAGCGCGAACGGATGTACCACAGGGCGGTGTCGCCGTCCATGTGGAAGGTTCCGGCCGGGACGTAAAACCAACCGTAGCCTGTGCGCTGGTCAGAAAATGGCTGGCCCACTTCCACGTCGATGCCGCCCAGACTGTTGACGATGCTGACGAAATTCGAAAAGTTGACCATGATGTAATGATCGGGGTATACGCCGAAGTTGTAGGCCATCGTCATTCCCAGCGTGTGGTATCCGCCGCGGGCCATCGCGGTGTTGATGCGCTGCATCGTCCAGCCGGGGATGTAGACGTACAGGTCGCGCGGGAAGGAGGTCAGGTTGACCGTCCCCAGGTTGGGGTTCAGCGTGACGAGAATGATCGTGTCCGTGCGGAAGCCGCCCGAATAGGGACGCTGGTCGGATCCCAGCAGCAGAATGTTGATCTGTCCCGCCGGCTGCGACAGCATCCCGACCGGAAGCGGGATCTGTGTCGAGGCCGGGTAGACCAGCGGCAGGGGATAGTCTTCCCAGACGTTGCCCCAGAAGTTTGGCGTGGCTATTGCTGAATCTGACGGGGGGGGCGCGGTTTGGGTCGGCGCTAACGGTGAGACGGTCGCTGTGGCCGTGGGGGCCGGGGATGGTGTTGGGGTGGGCGGCGTGTCAGGCGTGATCGTCGCGGTTGGGCGTGTGCCGGGGTCGGGCTGGAAGGGCGTCGGCGTGATCGTGGCGTCTGGCGCTCGTGTGGCCAGTATATACGGAAGCGGTGTGGGTGGGTCGGTTTGCGACCATGCCGCGGGAGTTTGGCAGGCGACCATTGCGACGGGTAGAAAAAGAAGGATGCAGCAGAGACGGGGTGACATACGCTCGGTTGTTTCAGGGCGTTGGGGTGAATGTGGGCGTCGCAGTGGGGGTGGATGACGCGCTGGCTGTGGGGGACGGTGTATCTGAGGCGGTCGCTGTTGCTGTGGCAGTTGGCGTCGACGTGTTTGTGCCCGTGGCCGTCGGGATGGTGGCGGTCGCGGCCGGGGTGGCTGACGGGCTGGCGGTAAACGTGACGGTCGGCGTTGGCGTATCGGTGATGGCGGGCGTGCTGGTCGGCACGTTGGGCACGTAAATTTTCTGCCCTGCGTAGATCGTGATCGAAGACCCCAGGCAGTTCGCTTGTTGCAGTTCAGCTACGCTGACGCGGTAGGCCAGGCCGATGCGGAACAGGTTGTCGCCTGAGCGCACAGTGTACGTGATCCATCCATAAGGCGGACCGCAGGGGATGGACGTCGGTGTGGGAACCGGCGGCACGTAAATGACGGTGTCTGGCATCAGGGCGGTGGTGAGCAGACAATTTGCCTGGAGCAGGCTTTCGGGCGTGATGGTATAGCGTTGCGCCAGGGCGTCGAGCGTATCTCCCGCCCGGATGGTGTACTGGATCCAGCCGGAGGGAGGCGGGCAGGTGGTGGGCGGCGGCAGGGTAACTGTCGGGGACGGGATGGTGGTCGGAGACGGGGGCAGGACTGGGTCGGAGGGCGCTGGCGTGATCGTGGGGATAACGGGAGCGCTCGTCGGGGTGGATGTCCCCGTGACCGCGAGCGGCGGCGCGGCGACAAGTCCCTCCGTCAATGCCAGCGAGATGCCTCCCAGAATCAATCCGGTGGAGACCAATGCAAACAAGATGCCGGAGCCGACCTGTCGCAAGGCCTGCATGGCTAAGCCCCTTCGTTATCGTCGGCGGGCGTTGCGGGGGGGGTAATGGGCAGCAGGACGCTGAACGTCGCGCCGACGCCCGGCTCCGATTCGACCCAGATGCGCCCATGCTGGGCTTCGGTGAGTGTCTTGGCAATGGACAGGCCTACGCCTGTATCCCCCACGCCCTGGATGAGGACGTTGTCTGCCCGGTACAGACGCGAAAAGACGCGCGGCATGTCTTCCGGCGGGATGCCGCCGCCCGTATCGGAAACCTGGATCAGGATGTATTCCTGACCTTCTTCGTTCTGTGTTTGGACGCGCAGCGTGACCGTTCCGTCGACCGGCGAGGCCGCGCCCGCGTTCTGGAGCAGGTGGATCAGTATTTGTTGCAGGGCTTCCCGATCTGACTGAATGGGCGTCGTGACCTTGGGCAGTTCCAGGTTCATGGAGATGTTCTTCTCGCGTACCTGGCTGCTGGTGTAGGCCATGGCGTTGTCGATGATCAGGTTCAGGTCAACGGTTTCGGGCTTGAGATCCGTGAGCCCCGTTTCGAGGGTGGTGATCTGGATCAGGTCGTCGATCAGGTTGCCAATCCGCTCGATGGAGGCTTTGATCCGTTCGATGAATTTGCGCTGCAAGGCTCCCAGGATGCCGACCGATTCGCCCAGCAGCAGGTCCGTGTAGCCGACGATCGAGGACATCGGCTGGCGCAGTTCCTGTGAGATCGAGGCGACGACCTCGGCCTGTTCGCCGGGCGGCGTCGTGGAATGGCCTTGTTCCAGTTCGAGGATTTTTATATTGGCTTTTGCCAGGCTGTTTTGCAGACGGGCAACTTCCTCGAGGGTCACGCGCAGTTCGTGCTCGACGTGGGCGGCATCCGCGGACGTGCTGCCTGACATGCCGGATGGCGTCTTGGCCGCGCGCAGTTCATCGTTTTCCTTTTGCAAATTGGCGATGACCTGTTGCGATTCTTCTTGAGCAGCCAGCAGGGCCGCCAAACTTTCAGCTTGATCCTGTTTGCTGGCAAGCTGCTTTTTCGCTTCTTCGAGTTGGGCGGCCAGCGAGGCTTTTTGGGCTTTCAGTTCTTCGAGCTGAAGACGTGTGTTTTCAACGGTTTGCTGTATCTCTTCATCGCGGCGTTCAAGGGACGCCAATCGCTGTCCGCGCTGGATGATGGGGACCAGCGAAGTCGAGATATTTGCCAGGAAAGCCTGGTCGTCGGCGCTCCAGAGGCGGTTGGAGTACGGCGAAAGGAGCAGCACGCCGCCGATGGGTTCTTTGGGGGCCGTAAGGATGGGGACGCTCAACAGGTTTCCCGGCGTGTTCAGTCCCAGCAATTCTCCCAGTCCCTGCAGGTCGGGCGAGGTGCTGCTGGCGGGCAGACGCAGGGGCCGCCCGCGCTGGAGCGCGTTTGCCAGCATGGGAATGGTGTTGTTGTTCAGGTTGGCGCCTTCCAGGTTCTCTTCACGGATCAGGTCGTATCCGCTGGCGACGACCATCTGGCTCTTGTCTTCGGTCAGGTAGATCAAGAAGCACAGGTCTGCCAGCATGGTCTGTGCGATGGCGCGCGTGATGGCGTGGCTGATCTTGTTGGCATCCAGTTCGGCGGCCAGGGACAGCAATGCGTGGAAGGTCTTGGGATCGGTGCTGTAGCGTCGTCGTTCCTGGACGGCGCCGTCCTGTTTGACGGTGGTGGAATGGCTGTGTCTGGGCGGGGTGGGGAAGCGCTGGGGCAGGGTCAGCAGGATTGGGTAGGCGGCCAGATACATCAACCGCACCGGGCCGGGAAAATCTCCTGTGCCCGGGTTGAAGATCAGGTACAGGACGTGGCCGAGAAAAGCCAACGACAGGAAAGCCACCCCATTTCCCCATCCGTTGGGCCGTCGCACGAGCAGACTTATCGCCGCGATGGCGATGAAGCCCAGTGCGAATGCCTGCCAGATGGTGTCTTGCAGGGTGCTGTTGTACGCCAGTTCGGCCGCACGCGGCGTCCATGAGACAATGCTGAGCGCCAAACCGGTCAGGGTGAACAGACTGAAGAGGGCGTTGCCCGCGTCCGCTGGACGGCTGGGTTCGGGGAAGACCCATAACCAGGTGATCCAGACCAGACTGAACATCGTGATGGCGCGGTCGAGCGGCGGCAGGATGGCCGCCGGGTCTATCAATCCTTGCCAGGACAGCCCGCTGATGATGAAAAGTGTCAATTGCGCCAGCAGGAGAATGCTCAAACCGAGCATTGTGCGCCGTACCTGGGGGAATTCGCTGGAACGCCAGTGGTTAAATGCAGCCTGCAATGCGCCTGCGACGGAAAAAGCCAGCACAAGATGATATATCAAATTCCCCGGAGGAATGATCAACAGGGTGTAGACTTGTTCAAAAAGTGAGCTCATATCGTTTGTTGATGCGATTATACTGCCTTTTGTGAAAATCGTGGTTTTTTGGGCATTGCGTGCGGTTTGCAAATTTGATCGAACAAATAAATCTAGCCACCTGACAGTTTGCCGGTAGATGTTTTTGGGATCACCGTGCGGGCTAAAAGCCCTTCCTCAGTACCTGAAAGCCACCTGCGCCCCAAACGGGGTGTGCGGGCTGACCAGGGAGTCGGCTTCAGCCGACTTTTATGATCTGAGGCCGG
>JAADGN010000035.1 GCA_013152325.1 Chloroflexota bacterium | reverse complement strand
CCCAGCACGGCGTCGATTGTAAAAGAGAGCAACATCGTCACGCCGATGAAGGTCGCCGCCAACCCGATCACGGACAGGATGTAATAGTACAGCCGCCGTATCCCGGCCCGACGCGGGGCGTCTGGCACTGCGTCCATATCACGCTTGAGCCAGTGACCGTAGTAAGCCCACACGCCGCCCAATGGGATACCCATCGAAAGCGGGCCGCCGATCTCCCGCATCAGCGCACGGAAAGTGCCGAATTCCCCGAGGATCATCCGCAAGAGCGCGTCTATCACAACGCCCGCCACGGACAAGACGAACACCACCCCGGACAGCGACAAGACATACAGCACCCCCAGCCGCAGAAGCGATGCGCGTTCCTCGGCTTCGACCAGCGAATCCTGAACGGTCTTCCAGGCCGCGACCCACAACGGTACGCCAACCAGGATCAACGCCAGGCCATTGACAAACCATGCATAGTCCCCAAAATCTGACAAGGCCGCTGCGGGAAGGCTCAAAAGATAACGCAGCATTTGCTGCACCCCGCCCACAGCCATGAGCAAGGAATAAACCACCCAGATATAGCGGTAAAGCCGCCGGACGGTTCCAAGCGTGCCCCTCTGCCGAACTGTCGCCCAATCGTCTCGCAGGACGTAAACGAAATAGGCGGCCAAAATGCCGTTCATTACCGCCGCGAGCAGATTGTCGCTCAACGTCTGGCTGCCGCCAAGCATGGCGCGCGAAGCGGACAACCCAAAAGCGTCGAGCAGCAGCCTGTCCAGGAAGGCCAGCCCGTTCTGCACGACGGGGATCAGCAAGGCCAGCAGCACGGCATACAGGAACACTGTCCGCACGCCGGAGGCATGTTCCTCCTCATCCTGATGTGCGCTGCGCTGCGCCGCCCACCAGTGGATGCCAAAGACCGGCACGCCGACCAGGATCAACGCGAGCGCCTGCGCAAGCTGGTCTACGCCTCCGACGGTTGACGATGAGAAAGTCGTCCGTGCCAGGCCGATCAGTCCCCATAGAACCACTTCCAGGCTAATGAAAGCGACGGCGTAGAAATACAAACGGCGAATAGCGCGCATGATACACCTCCGGGGTTGCTTGGACTACTCGGGCACAGCCTGATACCAGTCCCATGCCCAGTAGGGGTAAGGCATCTGGAAAATTCGCCAGCCCCCATTTTGCTTAACCAGGATTGCCGCTTCTGTATAGCGGCTCTCGTCAAAGAAGGGGCCGCTGGATGCCCTGATCACCGTGACCTCGATGTAAGCCGTTTCGTCAGAGAGATCGACATCGCCAATCTGGACGCCTGTCCCACGGATCTCTGATTGGCTGCTGAGGAAGGCCTGTCGAAATTGCTCGTAGCTGGGCTTGCCCTCTTTGTCTGCGAGGTAGCCATAGGCGCGCTCATAATCTCCCTGCTGCAGGGCCAGAACGTAGTTGTGCACCACCCCTTCCGGCGTATCGTCGGGCAGGTACACTTCCCTGCCCTGACGGAGGAAGAAGATGGTTAACGAAACGACGACCAGCAATCCGATCGCGGCCAAGATGCCGAGTAAGAAACGGTCTTGTTTCATGGATGCACCTCCGTGGGATGCTTATCGACGGGACGCCCTGCGTTGCCTCCGGCTTCCCCTCCCCGGCTGTGAAAAGATGACCAGGAAAGGGCCAACCACCGGAACGAGCAGCGCGAATAACCCCCAGAAGGTATATTCCCCGAACGAGAGCCTTCGCCGCCTCAGGTACAGGATTGCCATAACATACGCGGCGACCAGATAAACGACCAGCAGGGAGCGCAGAATCTCAGCGTTCATGGGATTTCATTGTATCAGAAAACGAACCTCCCGCAGATTTAGACCCTGCGGGAGGTTCGTTTCGAACGAATTTCTGTGCGTTTAAATCCAGCCGCGCAATTCCATCGCCTTGATCACGCGTCCGATCGCGACCATGTAAGCCGCATCACGCATGTAGACCTTTTCTTTCTCAGACATCGCCAGCACCGCGTTGAAGGCCTGCGTCATCTTGGTATCCAGTTTTTTGAGAACTTCTTCCTTCGTCCAGTAGAAGTTCATGTCATTCTGAACGCTCTCGAAGTACGAAACTGTCACGCCGCCAGCATTGCACAGGAAGTCGGGGATGTCGAAGATGCCGCGGCTCTTGAGCACCTCGTCCGCTTCGGGCGTGGTCGGACCGTTGGCGCCCTCGGCCAGGATCTTGACGCGGTCGCTGATCTTTTGAACGCTCTCATCGTTGACCTGTCCTTCCAGTGCAGCGGGGATGAGCACGTCCACGTCTTTGCTGATCCAGGCCTCGCTATCTTCGATCACGTATCCGGCCTCACGCGCCTTGTCTTTGTCAATCGAGCCGTACTGATCGGTGATGGACTGCAAGAAGCGCGGATCAATGCCGTCCGCGTGGCTGACGGTGTAGGCTGTCCTGTCCTCGCGATCCCAGTACGAGACACAGGCCACTTTGCCGCCCAGGAGTTCGATGAACCCGATCGCGGCATACTGTGCTACGTTGCCAAAGCCTTGCAAGGCAGCCCAGGATTTGCTCGGGTCCATGTTCAGGTGTTTCATCGCCTCGCGGACGGTGAAAATCACGCCGTAGCCGGTCGCTTCGGTGCGCCCTTCCGAGCCGCCGCCGCCCAGCGGTTTACCGGTAAAGACGCCCGGCGTATACTCGCCAATCAGCTTGGAGTACTCGTCCATCATCCAGCCCATCATCTGGGGCGTGGTGCCAACGTCTGGTGCAGGGACGTCCTGCCGCGGACCGATGTTGCGCCACATATTGTGCACCCAGCCGCGGCACATGCGCTCTTTTTCCGTGGTGGAGAGCGTCGCCGGGTCCACGACGATGCCGCCTTTGCCGCCGCCCAGCGGGATATCCGCCACAGCGCATTTCCAGGTCATCCACATCGCCAACGCGCGGACGGTGTCAAATGTCTCGGAGGGGTGGAAACGGATGCCGCCCTTGTTGGGGCCGCGCGCGTCGTTGTGCTGCACACGGAAGCCCTGGAAGACGCGCAGCGTCCCGTCGTCCATCCGCACCGGAACGCGGAAGGAAAATTCCCGCGCCGGCTGGCGCAAGATCTCGGCAATTTGCGGGTCCAGGTTAAGCAGCTCGGCAACATGATCAAATTGCCTCTGTGCCATCTCAAAAGCATTGATTGTTCCAGACATTTTTACTCCTCTAGAAGGCTTCCAGAAATTTGCAAAAATATAAACGGGCACACCGGTATGGTGGCCCGCTTTAAAACGAGGGTATGTTCCGCATGGTTATCATAATGGATTCACCTTGCACATTAAAGTTACACGAGTTTTCATGTCACGTCAATAGGATACAAATCACAAGGCAAGGTGACTTCTCTCAGTCCTCGAGTTGACGTTCCAGTTCTTGTCGGACGACTTGCGGATTGGCCCGGCCGCGCGCCTTTTTCATCACCTGACCAAACAGCCAGTTGGCGAGCCCGGTTTTTCCGGAACGGTAACTGGACACCTCGGCCGGATTCTCGTCCAAAACCTGTTTCACCAAATCGGCAATCAGCGTCTCGTCCGAGACCTGACGCAGCCCGCGCGCCTCGACGATTTCCGCCGCATCCCGTCCGCTCTCGAACATTTCTGCCAATACGTCTTTGCCCGTATTCTGGTTGATTTCGCCCCTGGAGACCATCGTCACCAATCCTGCCAAAGCGGATGGGGAAACCCGCAGCGCCTCGACCGTGACCCCGGCCTGTTTCATCAACGCGAACAATTCCCCGGTTACCCAGTTGGCAGCGCTCTTGGCCGGAACGGACCCAGCCGCCGCCACAGTCCGCTCAAAGTAATCTGCCACGGCCCGTTCGGCGACCAACAGGTTGGCGTCATACGCGCTCAAGCCGTATTGCTCCGTAAAGCGTCTGCGTTTTGCCATCGGCAATTCGGGCAGTTCGGCGCGTACCTTCTCCACCCAGGCATCTTCCACGATCAACGGCGGCAGGTCGGGTTCAGGGAAGTAGCGGTAATCGTGCGCGTCCTCTTTGCTGCGCTGGGAGTAGGTCGTGCCGTGCACCTCGTCCCAGCCAAGCGTCTCCTGTTCCACCGTGCCGCCAGCTTCCAAAATCTCGCTCTGGCGCGCGATCTCGAAACGGATGGCCTCTTCCATCGCCCGAAAGCTGTTCAGGTTCTTGACCTCGGTGCGCGTTCCGTAAGGCGCGGGTTCTGACCCCGCCCCCGTTTTAGGTCGCACCGAGATATTGGCCTCGAAACGGATGACGCCTTTTTCCATGTCCCCGGAGTTGACGCCCAGGTAGCGCACAATCTCTCGCAGCGTCTCGGCGTAGGCGCGCGCCGCCTCGACCGAGTGCATGTCCGGCTCGGAGACGATCTCCAGCAGCGGCACGCCGGCCCGATTCAAATCGACCAAAGTGTGCGGGTCGCCTTCATTGACGTGGGTTAATTTTCCCGCGTCCTCTTCCAGGTGAACACGGCGCACGCGGACAGTCTGCTCGCCCTCCGCTGTGTGAACGACGAGCCGGCCATTCGTGGCGAGCGGCTCTTCGTATTGGGAGATCTGGTAGCCTTTGGGGAGATCGGGGTAGAAGTAGTTCTTGCGCGCAAAAATGCTGATCGGCTCGATCTTGCATTCCAATGCCAGCGCGACGCGCATCCCGTATTCGACGGCTTGGCGATTGGCAACCGGCAGCGCGCCCGGCATCCCCGCGCAGACCGGGCAGACAGCCGTGTTCGGCGCGGCCTGCGTCGAATCCACGACCGGGCAGCCGCAGAACATCTTGGATTTGGTTTGTAGCTCGGCGTGGACTTCCAGACCGATGACGGGTTCGAATTCCATTATTTTTTGGGGTGATTTGTCTTGGGCACACAGCGCCGCCGTGCGCCCAGAAATCAATTGAATTTCGGCGGACGTTTTGCGAGGAAGGCCTCCACACCTGTACGGTGCTCATCGCCCTTCCCGGCAATCTCCTGCATATGCGCCTCGTAATCCAGCGCATCTTCCAGGTTTGGCAGCACTGCACGGTTGAAAGCTCGCTTGGACAGCCCAAAGGCGCCCACCGGGCCAGTCGCCAGCATGGCAGCGATTTGCGCCGCGGCATCAGGCAATTCGTCAGCCGGAACAACGCGGTTGACCAATCCCCACGCCAGCGCCTGCTCAGCGGAGATCGGCAAATTGCTGAAGGTGAACTCGGTCGCGCGCCCCAGCCCGATCAGCATCGGCAAGAACAGCGAGACACCCGAGTCGGGGGCCAGCCCAATGCCCGTAAAGCCGACCGTGAAACGGGCTGTATCGGCGGCGATGCGTAAATCGCAGGCCAACGCGACCCCCAGCCCGGCTCCAGCGACCGGCCCGTTGACCGCCGCGACGACCGGCTTCTCGATCCGCCGGATCTGCAGGATAAGCGGGTTGTAGGTAACTTGCAAATGTGCGCGGTAGGAATCGTCCCCGCTGCGCACCGACAGCATCTCGCCCACATCGTGACCAGCGCTAAAGGCCGCGCCCGCGCCGGTCAGCAGCACACAGCGGGTTTGCGAGTCGCGGGCAGCCTGCCTGAACGCGGTTTGCAAATCAAAAATCATGTCCCGATTAAAGGCATTTGCCTTTTCGGGACGGTTAAGTGTCAGGGTTAGTACGCCGGCCTTAAGGTCTGATAAAACGAATCCCACCCGCTGCTCCTGATGTCAACGATCGAAGTCGTCTTCCGCGCTTTCGTCGTCGCCGTGGTCGATCTCGAATTCCACCTTTTCCTGGTCAAGATAGATCCACAACAATAGCACGTGCCCGTCGTCAGTATCCACCGAACGGGCGGCCAAAATGGGCGCCTGCTGCTCCAGCCCCATATCGTTGCGATAGTGAAGATGGATTGGCGTCTTGTCGTGCCAGGCGCGATAACAACGCTCGACCAGTTCCGGCCCGTTGAACGTCCGCAAGCGGGTCAGCGCGGTGACCAGTAAATTCGGGCCTTCGTTGAGACCCAGCGCCCAGCCATCCTGTATCGGTTCAAAGACAGGCGGCGGGCCTTCGATGATTGTGATTTTGTTATCCATAGTTGTTTATATCTGTTCGAAAGTGTTGGGAATCATACCATGAAAGTACGGGCCCTGAATGCCCTTTTGAGCCTGTATAATCAGGCACAGGAGCACACACTATGCACAAACTGGTTATTCTCTTCGACCAACCGATCGACTGGCAATCTTTCGAGCAGGGCTGGCAAAAATTCATGGCGCTGGCAGAAAAAATGCCCGGCCTGCGCAAGGAAACCGTCAGCGAGGTCGGGCGGCTGGTCTTCGGCTCGGAGAGCCAGCGCTATTTGAAAATCCACGAACTATACTTCGATTCGCGCGAGGCCCTGGAGGCTGCTTTGCAATCCGAGGCCGGACAGGCCGCCGGGAAGTGGCTGCACGAATTCAGCCACAGGCGATTTGCCCTGCTGACCGCCGAGCACAAGGAAGCCCTGCCCAAAGATTTCAAACAGAAGACTCGCGTGCAAGGGCTTTCATCGTCTGCTTGACCAGCCCCGGCCCGGCATAGATCAGGCCGGTATAGAGCTGCACCAGCACAGCGCCCATGTCGAGGCGTTTTTTGACGTCATCCGGAGTCATGATCCCGCCCACGCTGACGACCGGAATCTTCCCGTCCACGATTTTGACAATTTGACGCAGCGCCGCTTCGCTCCGGGACCTGAGCGGGGCTCCGCTCAATCCGCCGGATTCGGCCCGATGAACGGAATCCAGCCCCTCGTCACGCGCGAGGGTGGTGTTCGTCGCGATGACGCCGTCCATGCCGGTGCGCAGAATTGCCTCCAGCGCGGCGTCGAGTTCCGCATCATCTAAATCTGGCGAAAGTTTTACCAAGAGCGGCAAGTGTTTGCGCAACTTTTTCTGCTCGAATTTGCGCTGATAGTCGAGTTCACTCAGCAGGTCTTCCAGCGCGTCACGCGCCTGCAATTGGCGCAGGCCGACGGTGTTGGGCGAACTGACATTGACGGTCAGGTAATCGGCGCAGGGGGCAAAGAGTTCGAGCAGCGAGAGGTAATCGAGCACAGCCTCTTCGTTGGGCGTGTTCTTGTTCTTGCCCAGGCTGACGCCAATGAGCGTGCGTTTGCCCACGGCGGTCGTCGAGACCTTTCGGCGGAAGATATTTCTCGTGGTGATGACGCGCCTTTTCTTCTTGCTCTCCGCGTAACGACAGGAGCCGTATTTTTCGAGCGCGCGCACGACCGCATTGGCCCCATTGGAGGGGAAGCCCATGCGGTTGATGATGGCCCCATCCTCCGGCAGGCGGAAGATGCGCGGCTTGGGATTGCCTTCCTGCGCCAGCGGCGTGACCGTACCGACTTCGATATGCCCAAAACCCAGTGCGGACAGCCCGCGCAGTGCGACGGCGTCCTTGTCGTAGCCCGCTGCCAGCCCGATAGGATTGGGGAAGGCCAGCCCGAAGGCTTCGACGGGTTTGCGCGGCGCGGCGAAGAGGATTTGCAAAATCCACTTCATGGGCAGCCTGCCGGATTTCTTCAGCAGTCGCAAGGTGAGGTCGTGCGCCGTTTCGGGGTCGAGGTTGAAGAGCAGGGAGCGATTGAATTTTGACATATTTTTGTTTTCAGGTTAAAGGTTTGAAAATTGAAAGGTTTCGCTGGAGGATGCGTTTGACGCTGCCGGCTACAACAAGTAAGAATACCACAGCAATCAGACTCCATTTGACGGCGGTGAACCCTGCCGCAGCCCAGGCCAGGGGGACCAATCGGGCTGGATACGCCAGGAAGATTGTCGCCAGCGCGACATTTTCGAGATAATCTGCCAGGACAGCCAGCCAGGGGAACAGCGGAGAAAGGCGGGCAAACCGCCGCGCGGGAAGAGCGCGCTGCAACGTGATGACCAGCAGCAGGCTCAGCAACAATCCGTAGACGAGCGGATAGATAATGTCAATGGTGAGATGTCCCACCGCCGCCGCCCGTCGCTGCGCGAGACTGTAGGCCGCGCTGACTTGATAAACCTGCTGCGGCGTGTACCAGAACTGCAAATCGAGCACCGGCACATCCGCCGCCGCGCCAGATTGGGGTGCCATGCCCGGCAGCACCCACACGTTGAAAGCCAGTTCCAGGACGGCCAGCATGAGGATGGACTTCCAGCCAGCCCATTTTTCGAGGGTGGTCAGGATTTTCTCTGTCATGTCCCGCTCATCAAGAACGCTCTCGCGGCTGCAATTTTGTCCTTCCCAACTTTGCCTGTCTTCTCCCAATGCTCCAGCATTTCGGACATGGTCAACACGGCATGCAAGGTGTATCCCGCCTCCGCCAGCGCCTCCTTCGCCCCGGATTGCCGGTCCACCAGCACGACCACGTCTTTGACGGCCAGGCCGACGCGGGTCAGTTTTTCGATGGCTTCGAATTTGCTGCCGCCGGTGGTGGCGAGATCGTCGATGACCGCAATCGTTTCTCCGGCGTGGTACTCACCCTCGATCTGAGCCTTGGTGCCATAGGTCTTGACTTCTTTGCGCGGGTAGATCATGGGGTAGTTCCCCGCCAGGGAGATGGCGGTCGCAATCGGGATGGCGGCGTAAGGCAGCCCGGCCAGACGGTCGAACGCGAGTTTTTCCAGCAGCGGCAGATATGCCGCCGCGACTTGTGCCAGCAATTCAGGCGAGGCGATGACGCGGCGCAGGTCGATGTAGATCGGAGACTTGAGGCCCGATTTGAGGGTGAATTCGCCAAATTTGATGCAGCCGGCCGAGAGAAGTTCATCAGCGAGGAGCGAGAGACAAGAGTCGAGTTGTGGCATATGCAATTCCTTTTTTGAACCGCCAAGCACACGAAGGGCGCGAAGATTTCTTGCGGCCTTTGCGCTCTTAGCGGTTCGCATCCCTTTGAATATTCACATCAGCCGCCGCTATGCAATTCCTTCTTTGAACCGCCAAGCACGCGAAGGGCGCGAAGATTTCCAAAGGGTTTTCTTAGCGTCCTTTGCGCTCTTCGCGGTTCATATCCCTTTGAACGTTCACAATCTCATCCCGCAACGCTGCCGCCGCCTTTTTGGGGTTTTCAGCCCGGGCAATCGAGCGCGAGACGTTGATCAGCATGCCCTTGCCATCTTTTCGTAATCCTGCCTTGAGCGCGGTCGCCAAGTCGCCGCCCTGGGGGCCGACGCCGGGAGAGAGGAACCACAATTCCGGCGCGGCGGCGCGGACGCGGGCCAGCGCTTCGGGCTGGGTCGCGCCGACGACGAGGCCGATGTTGTCGCGGGTGTTCCATGCCCGGGCAAGTTCCGCGACATGCACATAGAGCGGAACGGACGGCGTTCGGAAATCTTCGGTCAACGGGCTGCGGGCTACGGCCAAATCCTGCAAATCGCTTGCACCGGGATTCGACGTCTTGCACAGCAAAAACGCGCCTTTTTCGGGATAGCCCAAAAACGGCTCAATCGAATCCCTGCCCAGATACGGGTTGAGCGTAATCGCGTCCGCGCCGAGGCGCTCAAAGGCGGATTTGGCGTAGGCCTCCGCCGTGGAGGCGATGTCGCCGCGCTTGGCGTCGAGGATGACGGGGATCATTGATCCCAACCGCGCCGACTCTTCGGCGATGGCTGCGATGAGCTGCTTAAGCGCGTCCCAGCCTTCGGGGCCGAAGAACTCAAAGAAGGCGGCGTTGGGTTTGAATGCCGCGGCGCAGGAGGATGTCTCTCGGACAATCCGCAAGCTGAAGTCGAGGGCGGCTGCGGCGGTCGCTTCGGGGAGGTCGGAGATGTGCGGGTCGAGTCCCACGCAGAGCAGCGAGGCGCAGTCGTCCACGCGCCGCTCTAAAAAGCTAAAGAAAGTTTCCATGCGTTCTCCGTGTTTACGTGTCAGGTGTTTGCGTGTCAAGTGTCATGAGGGGATTCGGTGCCCAAATCTCACATGACACCGAAGCGCCTGATACGTGACACGCTAGGCTTTACCCAAAACCATC
>JAADGN010000085.1 GCA_013152325.1 Chloroflexota bacterium | reverse complement strand
CCGCAGGGGGAAGGACGGGTGATACAATCGCCGCTCCTCGACTGCGACGACGCTATCGCTTCGTCTCCGCTCGGAGACTGGGTTATTTGTTACTGGAATAGTCTGCCGAATGGCATTGTGCGTCATCTGGGCAGAGCTTATCGTCCAAAAGTTTCCAGTAGCCAGATCACTTGTTCACTGCCGCTTTGCGAAAAAATCTCCCGCAGGTTTCGCCCTGCGGGAGATCGTGCTCACCCCTTTTGCATGTATATCGTGCGAATCGGATAGGGAATATCCACACCCTGCTTGTCAAGCGCTGCCTTGATGTGCGTCAACGCGGCATCCTTGGCGCTGAACACATCGGTCTTGGTCGTGTCCACCCAGAAATAAACCGTCAGGTCGATGGAAGACTCGCCAAACGTATGGAAGACGACCTTGGGAGCCGGGTCAGCCAGATAGCCAGGGATGGAGGTAACCGCCTGCAAAACCGCCTGCCGCGTCGCTTCCGGGTCGCTGCCGTAGCCTATGCCCACCGACAGCTCCACCCGCCGCCGCTCCGCGCGAGTATAGTTGATGATCGCGTTCGCCAGGACATCCGCATTGGGAATGATGACGATGCGCCCATCCCAGGTGCGCATCTCGGTTGTCCGCAAGTTGATCGCCAGCACGGTTCCGCCATAATCCGCGACGTCAATCGCATCCCCCACATTGAAGGGCTGCTGAATGAGCAGGATGATCCCCGCGACGAAGTTCTGCATAATGTCCTGCATGGCAAAACCGACGGTGAATCCGAGAATGCCCAGGCCGGCAAGAAAAGCCGTCACGTCGAAAAAGCGCTGCAGGGCCGTAATGATGCCGACAACGATGATACTCCAGCGCGTCAGTTGGGTGAGCAAAAGCGTGACTTCCGCATCCGCACGCCTTTGCTGCAAAACCTTGCGCAGTAAACCGCTGAGCAATTTGGCAAGGTACAAACTGCCCAAAAAGATCAATACCGCCACCAGCAGGTTCGGTAGAAACGCGAGTATCGCGGCGACCCAGTCATTGAGATAAGTGTCCATTGTTTTGCCTCCAAAGATAATCCCGACGCAATCTTATCTTAAATGACACACAAAGTCCACAAGATATGCTGTCCATGTGCGCGGGCTTACCTTGCCCTCCATCCTGCCCTGACGTATAATCCCTCTGCAATGCCTATCCTCGACCCGAACACGCTCGATTTCTTCAGCCGCAGCCCGGAGCAGACCCGACGGATGGGAATGCGCCTGGGCGACATGCTGCAACCCGGGGACGTGGTCTGTCTCCAGGGTGAATTGGGCGCGGGCAAGACCACCCTCGTGCAGGGATTGGCCCAGGGGTGGGGTTCGCTGGACAAGGTATCCAGCCCAACGTTCATCCTGGTGAACGTCTATCGACGCCCGGACGAATCGCGGCTCTTCCATCTGGACGCCTACCGGATCGAATCCACGCCCGAAGCTGAGGAGTTGGACCTCGACATGATGCTGTCCCAGGGTCCGCTGGTAATCGAGTGGGCCAAGCGACTGATGACCATTCTTCCAAATGATCGTCTTTGGGTCAGCCTGGAATATGTGACCGACGAGCAACGCCAGATACAGGTCTCTGCCCGCGGCAAGCGGCACGAAGGCCTGTTGGCTGAGTTCCGCCAGGCAGTTTTCGGGGTGGGCTGATGCTGCTGGCCATAGATACATCCACCACGCAAGTTGGACTGGCGCTGTACGATGGCGTGCAGGTAACCGGAGAGTCCCTCTGGCAGGGCAAACTGCGTCACACCACCTCCCTGGCCCCGGCGATCCCCGAGCTGCTGGCCCGCACCGGCGTGGCAATGAACGAGATCAAGGCTTTGGGCGTTGCACTCGGCCCGGGGTCATTTACCAGTTTGCGCGTCGGGCTTTCACTGGTCAAGGGGCTGGCGCTGGCGCGTCATTTGCCAGTGATCGGCATCCCCACGCTCGACATCCTGGCCGCCGCGCAGCCCGTGCGCGAGCTTCCGCTGGCGGCTGTCTTGCAAGCCGGGCGCGGACGTCTGGCCGTCGGCTGGTATCAGGCCGAGGGAAACAGGTGGCAGGCCCATCGTCCAACACACGTGATGCGGGTGGATGAACTGGCCCAGGCGATCAAAAAACCGACGCTGGTCTGCGGAGAACTGTCCATCGACGAACGTGAACGCCTGGCGAGAAAACGCAAGAATGTGATCCTGGCCTCGCCTGCACAGTGCGCCCGCCGCCCGGCATTCCTGGCCGAACTGGCCTGGAGCCGCTGGCAAGCCGGGGACGTGGACGAGGCGGCAACGCTGGCGCCGATCTACCTGCACACCGCGGAACCAATCCCGGCATGAAAATCAACGTTCGGCGCATGCAAACCGCGGACGTGCCGTCCGTCGTCCGCATCGACCGGATGAGCATGACCGTGCCCTGGCCTGCGCGGGTTTACGAACGGGAAGTGACCACTGCGCACACACGCGCCTGGGTGGCCGAGGCGGGGGCCGAAGTGATCGGGATGCTGGTGCTGTGGATAATCGTGGACGAGGCACATATCGCGACCGTGGCCGTACACCCGCAATATCGGCGGCGGGGCGTCAGCGAGGCGTTGGTCAGGACCGCGCTGCAAGAGGCCGCCAACGAGGGCGCTGTAACTGCCTTGCTGGAAGTGCGCGCCGGAAACATCGCCGCGCAGAACCTGTATCGCAAAATTGGCTTCGAGGCCGTTGGACGACGGCGAGGCTACTACAAAGATAATGGCGAAGACGCAATTTTGATGACGCTGGAACACTTGAGCATTGAGACGTTGGCACACGCCAGCGCTTAGACGGAGGTTCAATGAACGCGGAAGAAACTCTAGCCCAGATTGCGCAAGAAGTGTCGGTCTGTACGAACTGTACACTGCACCATTCCCGCAAGAAGTCGGTTCCGGGTGAGGGGCCGGCGAGCAGCGAGATCATGCTGATCGGCGAAGGACCCGGCTTTTACGAAAACGAGCAGGGACGTCCCTTCGTGGGCTCGTCCGGCAAATTCCTGACCGAATTGCTGGCCCAGGCCGGGTTGAAGCGCTCCGACGTCTGGATCGGCAACGTGGTAAAATGCCGCCCGCCCAACAATCGCGATCCGCAGCCGGACGAACTGGCCGCCTGTGGAGAGTATCTTGAACGGCAGATCGCGGCCATCGATCCGAAGATCATCATTACGCTGGGACGTTTCTCGATGGCCAAATTCGTGCCGGGCGTCAAGATCAGCCAGGTTCACGGACAAATGCGCCGGGTGGGAAACCGCTTCGTCATCCCCATGTTCCATCCGGCCGCCGCGCTGCACCAGCCAAGATACAGGCCGCAAATTCTGGCTGATTTTGCAAAATTGCCCCAACAATTGGCGCAGGCGCGCGCTGCGCTGGCGCAATTCCCGGATACAGTGACGACAAATGAGCCGCCGGAAGAGCCGGAGCAGTTGAGTTTGTTTTAACATAGCGGCGTCAATACGGAAAACACCAGGGACACGCCGAGACTTTTTGTATCCCGAATCACTCCTTACGCGGTAAATCATGGAGAAAAAATGAATACCAAAGAAATTTTGCTCGAACAACTTCGACAGAAAAAAGCCCGCGTGGCCGTACTCGGCCTGGGATACGTCGGCCTGCCGCTGGCAGTCGTCTTTGCCGAGGCCGGCTTCACGGTCACCGGCATTGACCCGGACGCCCGCAAGGTCGAATCGCTCGACAAGGGCGTCAGCTATATCCCGGACGTGCCAACCGAGCAAGTCGCCAAATTGGTTGCCGACGGCCGTCTCATTGCCACAACGGATTTCTCCGCCCTGAAAGAAATCGAGGCGGTCAGTATCTGCGTCCCCACGCCGCTGCGCAAGACGGGCGACCCGGATATGTCCTACATCCACTCGGCCACCGAGGAGCTCGCCAAGTACGTCCACCGGGGCATGGTGATCGTGCTCGAATCGACCACCTACCCCGGCACGACGCGTGAATTTGCGCTGCCCATGCTGACCGAGAACAACGGCCTGACCGTCGGGGAGGACATTTTCCTGTGCTTCTCGCCCGAGCGCGTCGACCCCGGGCGCGAAGACTGGACGACGGTCAATACGCCCAAAGTCATCGGCGGGATCACGCCCGACTGCACCGAGGTGGCCACAGCATGGTATGGCGCCGCGATCCAGACCGTTGTCCCGGTCTCGACCACTGAAGCCGCAGAGATGGCGAAGCTGCTCGAGAACACCTTCCGCATGATCAACATCGGTCTGGTCAATGAAATGGCGATCATGTGCGACCGTCTCGGCGTGGACGTCTGGGAAGTGATCGATGCCGCGGCGACCAAGCCCTTCGGCTTCATGAAATTCACCCCCGGCCCCGGCCTGGGCGGACACTGCATCCCCATCGATCCGCTCTATCTCTCGTGGAAGATGCGCGCCCTGAACTACAACGCGCGTTTCATCGAGCTCGCATCCGAGATCAATACCGGCATGCCGCGCCACGTGATCGCCCTGGTGCAGGATGCCCTCAACGAAGATCGAAAAGCCGCCAAGGGCAGCCACATCCTGGTGCTTGGAGCAGCCTACAAGCCCGACATCGACGACCTGCGCGAATCCCCCGCGCTGGACGTGATTGGGCTGCTGGAGCAAAAAGGCGCGCAGGTGACTTATCACGATCCTTACGTCCCCTCCTTGCGCACACATGAAGGGTTGGAAATGCGCAGCGTCCCAGACTTGATGGCCGCTGTCCGCGAGGCAGACTGCGTGGTCATCATCACCGACCACAGCGACTACGACTACGCCGCCATTCTCGAATCCGCCCAACTTGTCGTCGATACGCGCAATGCATTGGGAAAATTGGGGAAAGATAATCCAAAAGTTGTAAAGCTGTAGATCATTCATTCCTCGTTACTCATTCACGGAATGCATATTGCATAGTTGGGAGAAAATATGGCAAACTATTTGGTCACCGGCGCAGCCGGGTTTATCGCCTCCCGCACAATCGAATTTTTATTGCAGGGTGGGCATACCGTCGTCGGCGTGGACAACATGAACGACGCCTACGACGTACGCATGAAGGAATACCGCCTGAAGCGGCTCCAGGCGATGCCCGGATTCACATTCCACAAACTGGATATTTCAGATTGGGCATCTGTCAAGAAAATGGCTGATGCGAGCGTGCAGCAGTTCGATGGCGTAATCAACCTGGCCGCCCGCGCGGGTGTACGGGCAAGTACGGAAAATCCCTGGATATTCATCGAAACCAACACGACCGGCACACTCAACATGCTGGAACTGTGCCGCCATTACAACATCCCCAAGATCATTCAGGCCTCCACATCCAGCATCTACGGGGCCAACCCGCCCTATCCCACACCTGAAACGGCGCCCAGCGACCGGCCGCTGCAGGCCTACGCGGCCAGCAAAAAAGGCGCCGAGGCCTTGTGTCACAGCTACCGTCATCTCTTCGACGTGGACGTCAGCATTCTGCGCTTCTTCACCGTCTACGGCCCGGCGGGGCGGCCCGACCTGGCAATGTTCCGTTTTGTACAGTGGATCAGCGAGGGGCGTCCGGTGCGCGTCAACGGCGACGGCGAACAGTCGCGCGGCTTCACCTACCTGGACGACATCGCCCGCGGCATCGTCCTGGCCCTCAAGCCGCTCGGCTACGAGATCATCAACCTGGGCGGGCACGAGGTCATCACGATCAATGACCTGATCAAATTGACCGAGGAACTGGTCGGAGAGAAAGCCATCATCGAACACTACCCTGCCCATCCCGCCGACATGCGCCAGAACTGGGCTGATGTCAGCAAGGCCAGACAGATGCTCGGCTGGGAACCGCAAGTTAATCTGCGCGAGGGGATGCAGCGTCTGGTGGACTGGTACAACGCAGAACGCGATTGGGCCCGCGAGGTCGAGACTCCGTGACCCGCCCTCTCCCTGAGGGTGAGATGGGTACGAATGAAGCGATGGACGGGGTGAGGGAACCCCATCAGTCAAATTAATCCACCAGCCACATAATGAAATTCCCCGCGTTTTTCTCCCGTCTCCTCGCCATCTGGCGCGAAGACAGTTTACTGCGCCGCGTAGTCCGCAACAGCGGCTACCTTTTTAGCAGCAGCACGCTTGGCATGGCGCTGGCCATCGTCCAGAGTGTGTTCGCGGCACGCCTGCTGGGCGTAGCCGTTTTTGGACTGTTGGGCATGGTGATGTCCTTTGCCACCTCGGTCAATCGTCTGCTCTCCTTTCGCATCGGCGAGCTGGTGGTCAAATATGGCGGCCAATACCTGACACAGGGGAAAAAGGATCGCGCCGCCGCGACCGTCAAAGCCGCCGCGCTGACCGAGTTCAGCACGGCCCTGACCGCTTATCTGCTGCTGCTCGCGCTGGCTCCGCTGGCTTCGCAATACATCATCAAAGACCCGGCCGGCACGGCATTCATCAGATTCTATGCGTTGGCCCTGCTGGCCAATTTCGCCACCGGCACATCCACCGCCGTCTTGCAGGTCGGCGACCACTTCCGCTCACAGGCTGGTGTGGGCCTCGCCCAAAGCATCCTGACCGCCGGAATAATTGCCTACGCCTACTTCACCAATGGCGACATCTGGCTGGTGTTGACCGCCTACCTGACAGGAAAAGTTTTCTACGGTTTCGCATTTCTCACCCTGGGGTTATGGCACGCCCGGCAAATGCTGGGGCGCGGCTGGTGGCATGCGTCGCTGCGACTTTTGCCGCCGCGGCGTGAATTCTGGGCATTTGCCATCAGCAGTAATTTTAGCGGAACGGTCAATCTGGTCACGCGTGACAGCGAAGTCCTCTGGCTCGGTTTCCTGCTCCCCGGCGAAACCGCCAAGATCGCGGCCGGATATTACAAAACGGCCCTGGCCGTCATCAACCTGATCCTGATGCCGATCAATCCCTTCATCGCGACCACCTTCCCCGAAATCACGCGTGCGGTCGCCGAAAACGCCTGGGACCGTTTGCGCTCCCTGCTCAAGCGGCTGACCGCCATCTCGGCGACCTGGACGATCTCGGTCGGGCTGTTCCTCGTCTTTGCCGGCGACTGGCTCATCCGCACGGTCTATGGAGAACAATACGCCCCGGCCACGCCCGCCGCGCTGATTTTCCTGATCGGTTTCGGGATGGCAAATATCCTCTACTGGAACCGTCCCCTGCTGCTTTCGCTGGGTATGCCGACTTATCCGCTCAAGGTGATGGCCTTTGCCGGGGTCGCGAAAATCGCCCTGAGTTTTCTGCTTGTGCCGCGCTATGGTTATCTTGTCCAAGCCGCGCTTATGTCCGCCTTTTTTGTCGTCTCGGTTGGGCTGATCGTCTGGAAGGGGATGCGTGAAATCACACGACGGTCCCATTTGGCAAATTAAGGCGATAGTCAAAAAACTCATTGTATAATCATGCTATGAACAAAACGGCAAAGACTTTTGACGATTTTCTAAACCAACTCAAAGAGATGCTTCCAGCATTGTCCAAGCAGTATCATGTGCGCTCGCTGGAAATCTTTGGGTCTTTCCTGCACGGGGACGAACACGAAAACAGCGACTTGGATTTGCTGATCACCTTTGAGCAAGTGCCCTCCCTGTTTCGGTTTGTTGAGCTAGAAAATCACTTGAGTGATGAGTTGGGGATCAAAGTAGATTTGGTAATGAAAGATAGTCTAAAACCTGCTATCGCGAAATATATTTTGCAAGAGGCACAACCCGTATGAGCCGCCAGCGCGTCTATTTAGACTATCTCCATGACATGCTGGAGAGTGCCGAAAAAGCGATCTCGTTTGTGGGGGACATGGATTACGAACAATTTTCAGCTGACGAAAAAACGACCTATGCGGTGATCCGTGCGTTAGAAATCATCGGCGAAGCTGCGAAAAAGATTCCCGCTGATTTGCAGCAAACTTACTCGGAGATTCCGTGGCGGGAAATTGCCGGGACGCGCGACAAACTCATCCATGAATACTCTGGTGTGAATCTGATGGTCGTCTGGCGAACGATCCAAGACGATTTGCCTCTCTTGATAAAGCAACTGCGAACTCTCCTCAACGATTTCCCTGATTTGAAAGGATAGACGCCCTCTCAGCAGGATCGATCGTCCGCAA
Organism: Chloroflexota bacterium; assembly: GCA_013152325.1. Lineage (GTDB taxonomy): Bacteria > Chloroflexota > Anaerolineae > Anaerolineales > Villigracilaceae > Desulfolinea. The sequence goes on along the minus strand of JAADGN010000085.1, from coordinate 2,188 downwards.
GGGGTGGGTGAAATCAAACGCCGTTCTCAGATAGCCAGCCCCTCACATTCCCCAATCTTGCAACCTCCATCTTATGGTAAACCGAATAGCAAAAAAATGAAAATCGTCGCCATCGCCATGTCCCGCATCCCGGCCTACAACGCCAACGGCATCCAGGTCATGAAGGTCTGCCAGGCGCTGGTGCAACTCGGCCACGAGGTCACCCTGCTCGTCCCCGACATGCAGCCCGAGCGCCCCTCGCGTGACGAATTGGCCGCGTTCTACGGTCTCCAAAACACCTTCGAGGTGCGCTGGCTGACCACATCCAGCCGCCGCGCCTTCACCTGGGTCGCCGTTCGCCGCGCCCGCGCGCTCAACCCCGATCTGCTCTATCTCTGGCCGCCGCAGTCCGCCGTTTTCGGCCTGCTGCACCGCATCCCCGTCGTCTTTGAGATGCACGAGCCGCCGCTGGGACGTTTCGGTCCCTGGTGGTATCGCCTCTTTCTGCACATCCCCGGCCGCAAACGTCTGGTGAGCATCACACGTGCTTTGCAGGATATCCTGGACACGGACTACCGCGCGCTGCCGCCCGAGGACGTGGTCATCGCTCCCAACGGAGTCGACCTTGAACGATTTCGCAACCTCCCCGACCCGAAAACTGCCCGGCGCCAACTCGGCATTTCCCCCGCCCCGACAGTCGTCTGCACCGGCCACCTCTACGCCGGTCGCGGCGTTGGGCTGTTTTTCTCCCTGGCAGAGGGTACGCCCGACGCACAATTCGTGTGGGTGGGCGGTCGTCCCGCCGACGTAGAATCCTGCCGCGCCCGCGCCGCCGCGCGCGGCTTGCAGAACGTCACCTTGACCGGATTTGTCCCCAACACAGAGCTGCCGCTATATCAGGCCGCCGCAGACGTACTGCTGATGCCCTACGAGCGCAGCATCGCCGGTTCCAGCGGCGGCGACTCGGCAGCGGTCGCCAGCCCCATGAAAATGTTCGAATATATGGCCGCCGGACGCGCCATCATCTCCAGCGACCTGCCCGTCATCCGCGAAGTGCTCAATGAAAGGAACGCCGTCTTCTGTCCGCCGGAGGATGTGACCGCCTGGCAATCCGCATTGAACACCTTGCTCGCCGACCCATCCCGCCGAGAAATGTTGGCGCAACAAGCGCGCCGTGACGTGGAAGGGTACACCTGGCTTGCCCGCGCCCGCCGCATCATGGACGGCTTCGAACCCAGATAGCTGTCACGCTATTCCCGTTCCCCGTTCTCTCTTCCCCATCCCCCATTCCCTTCCATCCGTGGTACATTAACGCCGTGCAAAAGACTCTTCCAAACATTCTCCGCGATTCCCGCTGGATACTCCCTGCCGGTTTGGGCCTGGGAGCTATCCTGCCGCTCTTCCAAAACGGCGACTGGCTGATCGGTTGGTTGGCTTCATCAGTCATCCTGTTGGTTGGGCTACTCGTACTGACAGCCTCCTGGCGTTGGGCTGGAAAAGGGCGTACGCTGGCCTGGATGATCGCCCTGGCGTTGTTGCTGCGGCTGGCATCCGCCGTGGCATTGCAAGTGTTCCTGCCAATTAACGGTTACGACAATGAGCAACAACACGCCGGATACGTCTTCTTCGATGCGTATCGCCGCGACGGTCAGGCCTGGGAATTGTCACAGAGTGAGACGCCCACCTGGACAGCCTTCAGCAAACAGTTTTACACAGACCAGTATGGCGGCCTACTGGCATTAAGTGCAGGGACATATCGCTACCTGTCTCCGGACACGCATCGTCCGCTGTTGGTCGTCCTGCTGGCCGCGCTGACCGCCGCACTCGGCGTACCCTTCTTCTGGAAATCAGCCCATTCTCTTGGGGGCGACAAGCTCGCCGTCCCGGCAAGCTGGATATTTGCGCTTTATCCCGAAAGCATCCTGCAGGGCAGTTCACAAATGCGCGAGCCTTTCCTGATCACGTTCGTCGCGATGGCCTTTTGGGGATTGCTCGATTGGCAGGCCAACAATAATCGCAAGGCATGGTTGTGGCTTGGAGCCGGGCTTGCCGGGATGCTGCTGTTCTCGCCAGCCATCGCCCTGATCACACTGCTCATTCTGGGCGGCTGGCTCTGGTTCAGCAAGGAGCACCAACGCGTTTCGTGGCGTATGATTCTCACCGTCAGTGTGGTATTTCTGGTTGGCCTGTTTCTCCTGTCCTGGAGTTT
>JAADGN010000148.1 GCA_013152325.1 Chloroflexota bacterium | reverse complement strand
CAATCTTCGCGAATTTCCGCGAATGTTTAAGCGCTTCGGGGCTTTCTTTGCGAAGATCAGCGCAGGTTCGCGGTTTGTTCGGCCCTCGTGCAAGACCCCGCGTTCAAGCACCGTGAACCGCCTATTGACATCTCCCCCGATTTGTGCCATACTACCCGCACGCAGGGAAACCTGCTCAAAACCGCCATCCCACAGAAGAGGAGGTGGTGCCCATGGATAGTAGTACCAAACACTGCGCTGCGGCATCCCTCCTCGATCTTCGATAAGGGACCGCAGCGCACACAGGAAGGCCGCTCAATTGAGCGGTCTTCCACCTTTTTATTGCGTTTCGTCGCCGAAGAAAATTCCCATTCCCCGCGCCGTGCGGATGGCGTCGCCCTCCAGGTCGACGCACTTTGGAATGGCCAGCGCCTCGGCCAAAGTGACATCCTCCACGCGCGCGTTGCGCAGCGCGACCATGCGCCCGAAGCCGCCGGCGGCAGCCAGACGCACCGCCGCCGCGCCGTAGCGCGTCGCCAGCCAACGGTCGAAGGGGGTCGGCGTACCGCCGCGCTGGAGATGGCCGAGCACGATGACGCGTGTCTCCTGGCTGGTATGCTCCTCCAAATACTTCCCCACCAATTGACCCACGCCGCCCAGCCGCGGCAGGTAAATTTCGTCGCCCGACCGCGAGAAAACCTGTCCCCCGCCCTGCGGCTGTGCGCCTTCCGAGACTGCCAGGATGCTGAACGCCCTGCCGCGCTCGACGCGCTGCATCACCTTGCGCGCCACAGCCTCGTAGCGGAAGGGAATTTCCGGGATCAGGATCACGTCCGCGCCGCCGGCCACGCCCGCGTGGAGCGCGATAAAACCGGCGTCGCGCCCCATCAGTTCCAGCACCATGACGCGGTGGTGCGACTCGGCGGTCGTGTGGAGTTTGTCGATCGCCTCGGTGGCCGTGTTGAGCGCGGTGTCAAACCCAAAGGTGATCTCCGTCCCGCCGATGTCGTTGTCGATCGTCTTGGGCACACCGATCACCGGAACCCCCTTGTCGAACAATTCCCGCGCAATGCGCAATGTCCCGTCCCCGCCAACCACGATCAGTCCGTCCAGCCCCTGTTTGCGGATCGCTTCCATGATCTGCCCGGAGACGTCTTCCACAACTTCCCTGCCGTCGATCACCACCTTGCGGGCGAAGGGATTGCCGCGGTTGGCGGTCCCCAGGATCGTCCCGCCGCGCGGCAGGATACCGCGCACTTCACGCAAACCAAGCGGAATGACCCCTTCCGGGTCGAGAAAACCATCAAAGCCGTCCCGGAAACCAAGCACTTCGCAGCCATAGACCTGAACGGCCGTCTTGACCACCGCCCGGATAACGGCGTTCAACCCCGGCGCATCCCCGCCGCCTGTAAGAATCCCCAGTCGCTTCATGAGTGTCTCCTGTTCCGCGCCCGTCATCCCTTAAGGGAAACGCAGATGAAAACGCCAGCCGCTCTCATTCTGTTCGATGGTCGAATTCGTGCCCATCACCTCGAACCAGGTCGTGCCGGGCTTGAAGGGAAAAGGTCTGCCGTCCGCGTACGTCAGGGAGAGCACCGAATCGGCCGTCGGGCGCTGCCACGTAAGCTGGTAGGCCCGCCCATCGCGGAAAGCATACGCCGCGCCCGACCCGTCAAGGGCGATGTCGACGATCTCCGGGGTGAGCGAATAGTATTGATGCGGGGTCAGGATGATGACCAGGTTGTCGGTCGCGATCGACTGCCCGGTCAGCCGGTCGGTCAACTGTGCGTAGACCTCGTTCTGGCCGCCGGTCATGTCGTTGTCCGTGTCCGAAAAACGATAATAGCGGCCGCTGACCGGCTCATAATCCCAGCGGTTGTAGATGACGGACGAAAAGCGGACGAAGATCCGCCCGGCCAGCCCCGGCATCCATCCCCCCGGAACCTGGGCCTGGAAGAACATCCCGTCCAGGTTCTGGCGTCCATTCGAAATGCCCTGCCGCGCAGCGTAGGCGCTGATCTCCTGGGTGTTGGCAAAAAGCATGTCGTATCCGCCCGGCGACTCCCGGCACAATGCCGGACAACCGGTCTGCCACTCCAGGATCAGGCGGTCAGCGAAATTCGAGTTGTACAAACGGTTGCGGACGCGATAGTCCGCGCTGCCGAAGACGAAAAGGGCCTTGTACATGCGGATCAGGTGCGCGTCGAAGAAGCGCGCCGAGCGGACCGAACCGACCTTTTCGGCATTCTGTCCGTAGAAAGCGGCCGCGAAGCGGGTCGTGCCTTCCTCGATGTAATACTCATAGACGATGTCGGCCAGGGACAGCCCCCACTGCGGGCGCACGAGGCGCGGCAGGTTGGAGACCTTGACAAGCACAGGCCGCCGCTCCAGCAAGGCCGGGTCGGCCACTTCCAGCCCGGTCAACGGATTGACGTTCGACGGAAAATCGGCCGGGCCGTACCCCTCCGGCGGATAGGATGGCGTCGGTGTGAATGTGGGGGTCGGGATTGCGGTCGCGGTCGCGGTGGGCGCTCCCGGCGGGAACGGCGTCAGCGTATCCTGCATCGCCGGCAGCGAGGTCGCAGAAGCCGCCGCAGGGGTCGGCGTCACAGCTGCCCCCACGGGTCGGCAGGCAACCAGGAAAACAAACGCTATCAAGAGAAGCCAGGATTTCTTCATACGTCAGCCAACCTCCTCGCCAGCCACCGATTCCCTTTCGCCGTCCAGCATTCTCCTCCCTGTTCGTACCTCCGGCACACCAGTTATCTCACTTGCTCAACTCCGCGGCGGTCGAATCCATTTGCGCCAGCACAGCCGAGACCGACCCGGCCACGACGTTCACCCGAAAGATGTGATCGAAGGCGTCGCCCAAAATCGGACGTACTCTCCGCCACGAGACCAGCTGCGGCTGGATCTGCGCCTGCGGGATCAATTCGACCGCCGCGGCCCACTGCGGGTGTCCGGCAGCATATTCCGAGAGCGCGTCCAGCGACGAAACGCGCAGCGGGAACAAGCCGGTGCTCTTCACCCAACGGGTCTGGTTCTCCGGAGAGAGCATCCAGCGGACGAAAAGCCAGGCCGCCAGCTGCCTCGCATCCGTCGATTCGAGCAGCACATACGACGAGCCGTAGACTGCCAGGCCGCTCTTTTCCGTGCCCGGAAAGGCGATGGCCGTCCACTCGTCCGCGCTGCCAGCCTGTGCGAATGCGCGCGCCTGGTCGGAGAACTCTTCCAGGCCGGCGGTCACAAAGAGCGCCGAGCGGGCGGCGAACTGTTCGTACGGCGTCACTTCCGTCGAAAGCCAGGCGCATTGCTCATCGTACAAACTTTTCAGGAATTTGAAAGCAGCAATATTCTCGGGGCCCAAAAAACGGTAATGATCGTCCTGGAGCGGGCCGCCGCCGAAGGCCAGCATCCATGAAAGGACGCTCATCGAATCGTTGTCCACGATCCAGCCGCCCTTGCCGTCGTTGTCCTTTATGTCGTCCATGCGCATGGACTGGTTGGCCGCACAGGCCTGCTCCTGGAACTCGTCCCGCGTGGAGGGCGGGGAATCAAATCCCAGTTCGCGGCCCCAGGTCTGGTTGTAGAGCAGGAAGCGCGCCGAACGCTGCGCGGGCAGCGCCAGCCAGCGGTCTGCGAGCCGGTCTTGCGACAGGAAGACGTTCGGGAAGTCGGCCAAATCGGCCTTGTCAAAGCCCCACAACGGATCGCGGACGTAAGGCGTCAGGTCGAGCACCGCGCCGTTCGCGTCCCAGACCAGGGCCTGTTCGGGCAGCCCCACCACAACGTCGGGGTGATCCGATGATTCGAGCGCGTCCGTCACCCGGTTGAAAAGGCTGTTGTAGCTCCCCTGCGCCGCCGCGCGGACGGTAATCCCCCACGGGTTGCTCTCGTTGAACTCGGCCGCCTGCAGCTCGAAGAGCGATGCAGGCGCTCCAAACCAGGCGTGCCAGACTTCGATCTCCACGCCGTCCAAATCGCCCTGGTCGACGCCCAGGCGGCTTTCCGGCGTGGGCGTGATACTCGGCGTCACGACGGGCGTCCTGGTGGCAGGCCGCTGTGTCGCTGTCGGCGTTTCCGGCGGCGTCTGGCAGGCCGCCAAAATCAATCCTGCTGCGAGAAAGGACCAAAGAATTTTGTGAAAGGAGCGCATATCAGCCGAAGGCCACCAACGGGACAGGGGTGAAGACCAACACGAAAAGCACCAGGGCCAAGATCGCCAGCCCGCGACGGCGCGGGTCGAGCGGCGTGATCTGGTCAAGCGGCTCGGCGTAGACGCGCCCCAGCATGAACAGCAAGCCCGCCCACAACCACCAGCCGTCCCAAACCATCCCCAGCACGAGCAAGACTGTCAGGATATACGGGAAGAGCTTGCGCGTGCGGTCGCCAAGCAGCGAGTACAGGATATGCCCGCCGTCCAGCGTGCCGACCGGGATCAGGTTCAGCGCCGTGACCAGCAGGCCGGCCCATCCCGCCCAGGCGACCGAATGCAGTTGAACGTCCAACCCGCCTATCGGGAGCGGTTGGCCGGTGAAGAAATAGCGGATCCAATAAAGGAGCGGCGGCAACCCCTGAAAACTGACCGGCTCCGGCAGCCAGCGCCGAAAAACGGCGAACTTCGCCAGCAGGTACAGGATCGAATTGCCCTCCAAAATGCCCCCGCCGGTAATCCGGCCAGTGGTCGAGAGCGACAACCCCAGCAGCAGCACCGGCACGGCCACCACCATCCCGGCCAGCGGACCGGCGATGCCGATGTCGAGCAGGATGCGCTTGTTCTTCGGGCGTTCCTTGAGCTGGATGAAGGCGCCCAGCGTACCCAGAAAACTCAGCGGGTAAGGCAGCGGCAGGAAATAAGGCAGGCTGACGCTTGTCTTGTGATAGCGCCCGGCCAGGTAATGTCCAAACTCGTGCGCCAACAGGATGCCCAACAAACTGGCCGCGAACGGCCAACCGCGCCAGATGTGGATCAACGAGTCTTTCAACAAGGCCACGAAATCAGCGTCCGGCGCGCCGTCGAACGCAAACACCGCCCCCGTATACAACACGCTGAACAGCGTCGCCAGGAAAAAGAGCAGGTTCACCCACGGATTGGATTGTTTTGGCCGTACAACGCCCGCCGCCAACAGGACAATCTGCTCCTCATGCTCCTGACGAAAAAGTGGGGTGATTTCGTAGGGTTTCAGGGAATCAGCCAAGCGGTCGTAGGCTGCAGCGGAGTCTTCGAACAGCAGGTGGCCGCGGTAGCGGGCAACGAATCCTTTGCGCGCGTCGCCCAGGGTCACGTCGTCAATGCGAAACACACGGGCGACCAGCGCGGTCAGGATTTCAGGTTCAGGCAGAGTCATGAGATACACCCGTTTTTGACCACAGACGACGGACGGCAGACAACCACTGCGGCTGTCCATCCATGACCCATCGTCTGAAAGAAGAGGCGGGAGTGGATGGGAGTCGAACCCACCGCGGCCCGCAACGCGGCCCGCCACCGATTTTGAAGACCGGGAAGCCCACCGGGACCTAACCACTCCCACGGGTAAGGATACCCGAAGGCGGGAGGATTGGCAAGGAAAAAAGCGCCGGGCGGCTTCCGCATCCCGCCGCCCGACAAACAGCGTATCCGGAAATCCGCCCTGTCCAACCGCGCCGCGCGCGAATCGGCGCAGATACTTTGGAAAACCCATATCCAATCTTAAACGCAGCCTTGACAGATCAGGATAACCCATATAAAATCCAGCCCAACATCTTCAAGGAACATTTTTCTGCATAATCTGTTCCGACAAATATTTCCGGACCCAAACAACCAACACTCACCATGCCTTTTAACGCTTTCGTTCTGATCCTGGTTTCGCTTATTATTCTCGTTCTTATTATTGGAATCGAGAAATCGCCACGCGTTTGGGTAACCAGGATAGCACTGAGCAAACAATAGCTGAGAGTAAATCCAAAAAAGGAAGGACTGCCCAAAACGGGCAGTCCTTTTTTATTTTACCCAAAGGACAAAAAATGAGATCCGACATCATCAAAAAAGGTTACGAACGTGCGCCTCACCGCTCCCTGCTAAAAGCGACCGGCGTGAAGGATGAAGATTTCCATAAACCCTTCATCGCGATTGTCAATTCCTATATCGACATTATTCCCGGCCACGTACACCTGCAGGAATTTGGCCGCCAAGTCAAGGAAGCCGTACGCGCCGCGGGCGGTGTTCCCTTCGAGTTCAACACCATCGGCGTGGACGACGGCATCGCCATGGGCCACGCGGGCATGAAATTCAGTCTGCCCTCCCGCGAGCTGATCGCCGACAGCGTGGAAACCATGATCCAGGCGCACCAGTTCGACGGCATGGTGTGCATCCCCAACTGCGACAAGATTGTCCCCGGTATGGCCATGGCGGCGCTGCGAGTGGACGTCCCCGCCATTTTCGTCTCCGGCGGCCCGATGGCAGCCGGGAAAACTCCCGCCGGCGAAACGGTGGACCTGATCTCGGTCTTCGAGGGCGTCGGAGCGTACAAAGCGGGGAATATCGATGCCGAACGCTTGAAATTGTTGGAGGACTATGGCTGCCCGTCGTGCGGTTCCTGCTCAGGGTTGTTTACCGCCAATTCGATGAACTGCCTGCTGGAGGCTTTGGGATTGGCTCTCCCCTTCAACGGTTCCGCCCTGGCCTTGAGCGAGGAGCGTGAAGCCCTGGCTCAACAAGCCGCCCGGCAGATCATGAATTTGATTGAAACCGACATGAGCCCCCGGAAGATCGTTACCGTCGAAGCCATCGATGATGCTTTTGCGCTCGATATGGCCATGGGGGGCAGTACGAACACCGTGCTGCACACCCTGGCGCTGGCCCACGAAGCCGGCATCGACTACGACCTGGAACGCATCAACGAGGTCGCCGACAAAGTGCCGCACTTGTGCAAGGTAAGTCCCTCCGGCCAATGGCACATGGAAGATGTCCATCGCGCGGGAGGGGTCCCCGCCATCCTGAACGAAATCGCGAAAGCAGGGAACACGCTGCACCTGGACCGCCCCACGGTAACAGGCCGGTCTTTGCGCGAATCGATCTCCGGGTACGGCATCCAGCTTCCGGACGTGATCCGACCGCTGGGGAATCCGCACTCGCCCCGGGGCGGGCTGTCCATCCTGTTTGGGAATCTCGCCCCGGACGGAGCCGTCGTCAAAACGGGAGGCGTCGCCCCTTCCATGCGCCAGCACGTCGGCCCGGCCCGCATCTACGAAAGCCAGGAAGAGGCCATGCAGGGCATTCTCGACCAGGAAGTGCAGGCGGGGGATGTCGTTGTCATCCGCTATGAAGGGCCGCGCGGCGGGCCGGGAATGCAGGAAATGCTGTCCCCCACCGCAGCCATCATGGGCATGGGCTTGGGAGAAAAAGTGGCCCTGATCACCGACGGACGCTTCTCGGGCGGAACGCATGGCGCTTGCATCGGTCACGTCAGCCCCGAGGCGGCCACTCGCGGCCCCATTGCCGCATTACAGAACGGCGACATCATCGAAATCGACCTGCCTTCCCGCGCCTTGAACGTGCGCCTGAGCGACGAGGAGATTCAAAGCCGTCTGGCGGAACTGCCGCCCTTCGAGCCGCGAACCGAAAGCTCCTGGCTGCGGCGGTACGCGCGCATGGTGACGAGCGCCAACCGGGGAGCAGTTTTGATCTAGCAGTTGAAACTCGCTGGGCTTCAATTGTCAGTTTGCAATCTTAAAATCAGCAAGCCAAAGGAGAGAAGGATTATGAAAAAAACAGGCGCAGAAATTTTAATGGAATGCCTCGTACGCGAAGGCGTGGACACCGTCTTTGGGTACCCCGGCGGCGCCATTATGCCGGTACACGATGCCATGCTGAAGTACCCGGTGCATCACGTATTGACCCGCCACGAGCAAGGCGCAGCCCATGCCGCCGACGGGTATGCGCGTGCATCCGGCAAGGTCGGCGTCGCCCTGGCGACTTCCGGCCCCGGCGCGACCAATCTGGTCACCGGCATTGCCACCGCCAAAATGGATTCGTCGCCCATCGTCTGCATTACCGGACAAGTCCACGCGCACCTTATCGGCGGGGACGCATTCCAGGAAACCGACGTGACCGGCATTACCCTGCCCATCACCAAACACAACTATCTGGTCACGCGCGCAGACCAGGTCGCCCAGGTTGTGCGGGAAGCTTTCCACATCGCCCGCAGCGGACGCCCCGGCCCGGTTTTGATCGATTTCTGCAAGAACGCCCAGCTCGAAGAAGTCGAATTCGAATACCCCGAAGAGGTGTCACTGCCGGGTTATCGACCGCCGCAGCATGCGCCGCTAACGGACCTGGAACAGGCCGTCAGGCTCATCGAGCAGGCTGAACGTCCGGTCATCCTGGCGGGGAACGGCGTGCTCATGTCGGGCGCAATGAAAGAACTTCAGATGTTTGCAGTAAAAACGCAAACCCCGGTCGCCATGACCCTGCTGGGGTTGGGCGCGCTTCCCGCATCCAATCCCCTCAGCCTGGGCATGATGGGCATGCACGGCGAAGCCTATTGCAACCAGGCCATCCAAAAAGCCGATCTGCTGCTGGCCTTTGGCATGCGCTTCGATGATCGTGTGACCGGCAACCTGCGCACTTATGCGCCGCGCGCCCGGAAAATCCACGTCGAAATCGACCCCACCGAAATCCATAAAAACGTCCATGTCGATGTGCCGCTGATCGGGGACTTGAAAACCATCCTCACCGACATGATCCCGCTGCTGGATGAATACGATCACAGCAGTTGGCTGGACGAGATCGCCGAATGGAAGACCGAGACCGAGAAGCGCAGCATTATGTCCTGGCCGGACGACGGCAAACTTTATACCGCGCACGCCATCCGGGCTTTGTGGAATGCAACGGGCGGCGACGCCATCCTGGCCACCGGCGTCGGTCAGCATCAAATGTGGGCGGCTCAATACTATCACTTCGAACAGCCCTACCACCTGATAACGTCGGGCGGTGCAGGGACGATGGGCTTTGGTTTGCCAGCCGCCATCGGGGCCTGGTTCGCCCACAAAGACCGCGAAGTATGGCTGATCGACGGCGACGGAAGCTTCCAGATGACCCAGGCCGAACTGTCCACCGCCGTGCAGGAAGGCGCCAACATCAAGGTCGCCATCATGAACAACGGCTTCCTGGGGATGGTGCGACAATGGCAGGAATTTTTCTTCGACAAACGTTATGCAGCCACGCCCATTACAGGCCCTGACTTCGTCAAGATCGCCGACGCGCACGGGATCCCGGCCAAACGTGTTACCGATCCCGACGGGGTGTTCGACGCGATCGAGTTTGCCCACCAAACGCCCGGGCCGGTCATCATTGAGTTCCAGGTTGAGCAGGAAGAAGCCGTCTATCCCATGGTGCCTGCGGGCGCTGACCTGGACGACATGCTGCGGCGTCCGATTCGCCAATAACTGGTACTTCAAACCTTTTGGAAGGATTAAAGAAGGAGGATCCCGAAATGCAACACACACTAATTGCCCTGGTAGAGAACAAACCCGGCGTGCTCAACCGAGTCGCTTCGCTCTTCCGCCGCCGCAATTTCAACATCGAATCTTTGAATGTGGGCCGCACCGAGAACGAAGACATTTCCCGAATGACCATCGTTCTCGACAACGAGGGCGTGGATGCCCGCAAAGTGGAAGCCAATCTTTACAAGCTGGTCAACGTGATCGACGTCCAGGACGTAACCAACCAGCCTGCCGTCAACCGCGATTTGGCGCTGATAAAAGTGAGCGCCACCCCCGAGCGCCGCAGCGAGATCGCCAGCCTGGCCGCCATCTTTCGCGCCAAGATCGTGGACGTGGCCCCGGATTCGGTCATCGTCGAGATCGCCGGCACCGAAGACAAGATCGAAAGTTTGGTGGAGCTGTTGAGGCCATCCGGCATCCTGGAAATGGTGCGCACAGGCCAGGTTGCCATGATGCGCGGCTCGATGGTCGGCGTGCGCTATACCCCCGGCACAAATGGGCATCACCCGTCTTCGAAATAACGACAAATCCGAACAAACCATCAAGGAAAAATTCCATGACCACCATTTTTTATGACTCCGACGCAAAACCAGCTTTAATCCGCAGCAAGAAAGTTGCCATTGTTGGGTACGGCTCCCAGGGGCATGCCCACAGCCTTAATTTGCACGACAGCGGCGTAGACGTCCGGGTAGGCCTGCGGCCAGGCAGCAAGTCATGGGCCAAGGCCGAGGCCAGCGGCCTGACCGTCAGCGCAATCGATGAGGCCGCCCAGTGGGCCGATACCATCATGCTCCTGGCCCCGGATACGGCGCAGCCCGCCATCTACAAGGAATATATC
>JAADGN010000040.1 GCA_013152325.1 Chloroflexota bacterium | reverse complement strand
GGTGGTATCCACGCCAAAAAAAGTGTGTATGCGGCGCGCCGGGCCGCCGTAGGCGTTCCCCGGCAATGAGCCCCACCAGCGTTTGATCTGTCCGCTGACCGGCGACGTGGTGCCAAAGACGATTTTGCTCCAAAGCATGTACACGGCCAATGCGCCGCCCCAGATGCCATAGTAGACCGCGCTCTCCGAGAGCCAGCGTTGCCAGTTATCTTTTATTAAAACAACAGGGACAACGACGGGTGATTTGGCAGCGCGCTGCGGGGCCAGGTGTTGGAAGCCGAGTCGGGTGGCGGCTGCGAACAGCAAAGAGAGGCCCCATTCGATGAACAGCGTGCTGCGCGGGAAGCCGCCAAACAGGCCGACGCGATTTAGTCCCAACATGAGCGCCGCGACGAGCGCTGAAGCGGCGCTCACGGCCAGGATGAGGCGTATTGCCAGACGCTTGTCGGGGAAAGCCCTGGGTCGCTGGTACAGCCCGGAAAAATAATAGACTGGGATTTTGACGGCCAGTGCAAGGGCCAGCATCCACAGGGCTGTGGATGCGTATTCGTAGTAGGCATGGAGACCGAGCCGCAGGGTGAAGCTTGCAAGTACGGCCGCGACGATGCCCAGGATGTCAAGGGGGAGGTAGTAGCGAATTGGCGTTGAGCGGAAGACTATCCACAAGCCGATGATCGCCAACAGAAAAACTGTGTCCAGGCGGCTGAACAGGAGGAAGGTGGCTGCCAGGCCAAGTCCGGCGATCTGCTTGAGCGTGACGGCTTCGGTGCGCCACTTACGTTCGAAATCTTCGAGCAGATAGAGCAGGAGTACGAGAGCAAATGCCGTGATGCCGGTTTCCATGCCGAATTGTGTGACGGTGGCGTGAATGTAAGTGTTGAAGACCCAGAAGGCGGCCGCCAGCACCCCGACAGGTTTTGAAAGCACCCTGGAAATGAGTCGGAACAGCATGACGCCGGTGGCGGCGCTCAACGCGGCCATGACGAGGAGCAGTATCCGCAGCGGCAGGACCAAATCGAAACGCGCCAGCGCAAAAATGGGAATGCAGACTGCCATCCAGAGCGGATGGTAGCCGTTGGCGCGGTTGATGCCGTCGAACGTTATGCCATGTCCTTCGCTGATGTTCTGTGCGACCTTGAAATAGTAATAGGCGTCGTCTCGTGTAAACCACCGGTTCGGAAAGTTTTGCGTGTTGGAGAATGCCGCATAACTGTGTGCGGACAGCACCGCGACGATCAAAATAATCTCGACCCACTTCCATTTTTTCATCAAACGATCCTTGCGCTACGGGATGCTCAGTGTGATTTTGCCGAGTTGTTCGTTCCGTTCCATGCGCTCGTGGGCGGCCCGCGCTTCCGCCAGCGGGAAGGTTTTGTCTACGACCGGCTTTAGTTTCCCGCCGACGACCAGCGTCATCACTTCGGCGAAATCCTGCAACGTGCCCATGGTCGAGCCGAGAATGGAAATGTGTTTGGCGAAAACATAGCGGTTGTCGATCTCGAATTTTGGCCCGCCCGTGTTGCCGACGGTGAGCAGGCGTCCGCCTTTGCGCAGGGCGCGGAAACTGAGCGGGAAGGTGACGCCGACGTTGTCTACCACCACGTCCACGCCCTTGCGCGCCGTTAGTTTGTAAACTGCCTTCGACCAGTTCTCCTCTTTGGAGCGGTCGATCAGGACGTCTGCGCCGAGCGATTCGGCCAGGGACAGTTTTTTCGCGTCGGACCCAACGACAAGGACGCGTGCTCCTGCCAGTTTGGCAATCTGGATGCTGGCAGTATTGACTCCGCCGGACGCGCCGACGATGAGCACCGTCTCGCCGGGACGCAGTTCCCCGCGCTTGATCAGCGAATGCCAGGCGGTCTGGTAGACCAGCGCCGCAGCCGCTGCGGCGTGATAGTCGAACCCGTCCGGCAGGCGGAAGAGTTGCCGGACCGGGAGCACGACGAATTCCGCGTAGGTGCCGCGTACGGTTTCGCCGAGCAGGTGCCAGTTGCGGCACATGTTGTCCCGCCCGGCCAGGCAAAAGTCGCAGCGTCCGCATCCCAGGTTGGCATTGATGACGACGCGCTCGCCGACCGAAAGATCGGTCACGCCTGCGCCGAGCGCGGCCACTTCTCCCGCTCCGTCCGCCCCGGGGATGTGGGGCAGTTCCAATTTGAGTCCGGGCCATCCGGCGCGCACCAGCAGATCCATGCGGTTGAGCGCCGCGGCGTGCAGTTTGACCAGCACCTCGCCGGGGCCCGGTTCGGGGGCGGGAAAGTCGGCATATTCGAGGGTCTCAGGCCCTCCATGTCGGTGAAACAAGACTGCTTTCATAAACCCTCATTTCTTTCTCGCGATGACGGTCATCGAGCCGTTGTCTGCGTAGACGCTGATGCGGCTCAGCAACTTGATGATTGCTTGGGCAAATTTGGAAGGATCGTCGGTTATTTTAAATAGCCTGCGGAACAGGAAACCAGCCGTCGCATACTGCCCGGCGCGCCGAATTTCCAGAATATCAAAATCCCTTTCCAGCGCCCGGCGGACAGTCTTTGGCGACCAGTAAAAGACGTGCTCGGGCATTTTGAACGAGACCCACGATTTTCCCGAAATGCGCGCCAGGAGGCTGGCCGGGTTGGGCGTTGTAATGGCGAACACGCCGTTTGGCTTGAGAAGGCGATGAACCCTGGAGAGGAAATCCACGGGTTGGTAGATGTGTTCGAAAACGTCGAAGGCCGTGACCAGATCGAAACTTTCCGGCTCGAAATTCACGTCTGCGATCGTGCCCCTGTGGATTTGCTGCCCGAATTTCTTTTGAGCGACTTGGACAATGTATTCGGACGGATCTATTCCCCAGACGTCATAACCCGCCTCGGAAGCTGCCTCCAGGAAGAACCCCGGGCCGCAGCCGATATCCAGCACTCGTCCGGCAGGTTGATGCTGTTGGATCGCGTGCAGCCGCTTTTTAAAGGTTTTCAGCCAGCAGTCGTGCAGTTCCAGATATTCGTCGTATCCATGCTGACCGCTTGAGGGGACATAATAGTCCTGCCCCTGGTAAAGTTGCAGGATATTGTCTTTCGTGAAGCGGGGGGAAAGGAACATTAACCCGCATTCGCGGCAGGCGACCACGCGAAAGGGGGCGAAATCGTAACGTAATTTTTGCTCGGCATTAGGTCCGCAGATAGGGCAGGAGGTAGTTTCGAATTCGTAGTTTGACCAATTTTTCATTTTCTAAAGATCCCGGCCAGGTCGCCGCGATCGCGGCGAATGAAGGCTTCCAGTAGACGTTTGTTTAGTTGAACCAACGAGAGAATAACCATAAGCAGTCCGCCGATGACCAGCAGCCAATCGCGGATATTTGTGGGCAGGAATTGTAACGCGATGATGCGGAAAACTTGTTTGACAGGCGGCTTGAGAATGATGGGGGTCAAAACTTTCCCAACCCCGACGCCAAACAGGAATATCCCCAGTGCGAAGATGACCATCCAGATGCGCGTGCCGACGCTGGGCTCCAGCCAGCGCCAGAAACTGGCCCGGTAGTAGATGGCCAGCGTATCGATAAATGAGCCGATGATGTGACGCAGGTTCATGCGCCCCAAACTGCCTGTTCGGCTGAAAGCGATCTTTACCGGGTGTTCGACGATTTTGTATCCAAAACGGGCCGCGGCGAGCAGCAGTTCGATGTCGAAGGCGAAGCGGCTGATGGTCAGGCGCGGGGCTGCATCTTCCAGCACCTGGCGTTCGAACAATTTTATGCCCGTCTGGGTATCTGTGATGGCAAGCCCAAAAAGGAAGGCGACGCTCCGGCGATAAACGCTGCTCATCACGCGCCGCGCCCACGGGAACTGGTTGTCTGTGGTGTCCTTGACCCCCGCGACCACGTCCGCGCCGGTTTGGTCCATGACTTGCCACAGGCGCAGGATGTATTCCGGAGCGATCTCCAGGTCTGCGTCCAGGAAGGCGATCCGCTCGCCGGACGTGAATTCGAAGCCGTGGAACAAGGACGCGCCCTTGCCGCGGTTGGTTTCCTGCCTGACAGCCTGAACCGGGTAGCCATCTTCCGCGGCGCGCAGGGATTCCTCGTACGTGTTGTCCTGGCTGCCGTCGTCTACAACGATGACTTCGAAGTTCTGGCCCTTAAGCGTCTCGCAGACGCGCACGATATTTCCGTAGATGTGCGCGCCTTCATTGTAGGCTGGCAGGATGACCGATAATCGTTGTGGTGCCGGACTGTGATTTTCTGAAGACATTTTTGCCACTAAAGGTTGTATGCTGCAGTTAGTTTACTTGATTTCAATATCGACCAGGTTCGAAACGACGGGCGAATTGCCAAGCGCGTCTACCATCGGCAGGTCAGACTCGACGAGCACGCTGCAGCGGTAACGGCCGGCGGGTAAATCCAGCGATATTGAGCCGCCGGTCCTGGGGGACGAAAAGCGGAAGGCCTTCGCTGGTACGGCTTCCCAGAGATTGGTTTCCGGTGCAAAGGTCGGGTCTGTCGTCACGATCAGCGCGTCGACGAACAACGCCATGAAATGCTGCGAATCCTCTACGTAGGGCCGGCTGAGCAGAATCCGATTGTATTTGCCAAACTGGAAGGGGCCGGTATTTTCCCATATCCATTGATAGGTGGCTTCCTCTTTGATGCCGGCAAAGGCCCGCGTTGTGCTTCCGACAGTGATGTAACCCGGAGAATTGTCGGCGGCTCGTTTGTAGTAGCGCACCCAGACGTACCCCTGCCGGGACGGGGCGGTTTCTACTTCGTAGACCAGGGGCTCGCTCCCGTAATTATCCATGGCAAAGCCTGTGCCGCTCCAGCCGGAAGCGAAGTTTATCTCGGTCTGCCATCCCGGCGACATGAACGTGTCCTCCGCTTCGATCCATTCGAAATCCGTTCTCTGGCGCTCACATGCCGGTTGAAGCGCTGTTGCGCTGCCGTTCGTCAATTCCCAGTCGAGCACATTTGTGTCCGCGGTCTCGATGTGAAGAACGGCGGGGATGCAAGCTGCATTGTCCAACGCGGAGGCGCTCAAACTGAAGCGGTCAACGTAGCGGCCCTCTGTGAGCGCGCCGTCCGGGTAACATTCCTGCAAGAGTGTGAGCAAGGAGCCGGTTTGCGATTTGTCGAGGATGATTTCGAATGTTTGAAATTCCGTATCCCTGGCATCCAAATCGAGCAGGAGTTCTTCGGGGGCGATGTGCCGATAGGCCTCGTCGATCTTTTTGGGCGGCAATTTTTGCAGCATAAAAAGTTCCAGCATTTGATATTCGTTGTTGATCGGTGTGTCGGCCCCGGGTGTGGCCGGGAGCAGGATGAGCGTCCCCTCCCCGGCTGCTTGAGCGGCGAATTCCGCGATTTCCCGGCGCATTTGCCGGTCGCTGGGATCCGCGACTTCGTTGTAGTAGATGTAGAGGTTGAAGAACGGCAACCAGACCAGGGGTACGAGCGATACGGCAACGATGAGCGGCTTCAGGTTTTTCTCCAGGAGCCGATTGATCTCCTTCCAAAGGAGGAACGCGCCCAGCGCGACCAGGGCGTAGATCGCAGGGAGCGCGGGGTAGTAGACGCGTCCCATGGACGAGTTCGCGATGACCGGTATGGGAAAAATGACCAACCCTGCCCAGATCAGCATCCAGTAGGTGATTTTTTTCTTCAAGAGGAAAAAGGACGCAACAATGCCGAGCGCCAGCAAAGGCAGCAGGAGGGCGTTCAGCAATGGGCCTTGGCGGTTGTACAGAAAGTCGGACCTCAGCGCCACAAACCAGGATGTGACCACGTTTCCCAAATATGCGCCCAGGGTGGACCAGGTTCCGCCGTCCCAATTTTTGTTGTCGAACTCGTAATATGCCAACCTGCTGACCAGGTAGGGGACAAGCACGGGCAGCGCCAGCAGTGTGGGGTCGATGAGGGCGGCAATGTCACGGATGCGGGCGCGCACGCTTTCGCGCTGGCGGGCAAGTTCGATCATCGCGAGGATCACTGCAATGCCAGCCAGCGGCCAAACGGTGTCGTAGGTCAACATGCCCAGGGCAAGCGCCAATCCGCTCAGCCCGTAGATTTGCCAGCGGCGCGTTCGCACCGCGAGCGCGAGCAGGGCCAGCGTGAGGATGGGCCAGAGTTTCACAAAGCTCTCGACATTGGCCAGACGGCTGGCGCTGATATCGAAGACCGAAATGCTGAGCAGGTACGCGGCGAGCGCGGCCAGCGGGACGGCCGTAATTTGTCGCAGCAGCCAGTAGAAGACCAGCGTCGAGATGATGCTCAGGATTACGACCGTCATGCGGGCTGCGAACAGGCTGGGGCCGAGAAGGCGCTGCAGCGGCATCTGGATGTAGTAGCTTACCGGCAAGGCGTCCCGATGGTATTCTCCGGAGTGGTCGGGGTCGCCTCGAATGCCCAGGTTTACCGCCTCGGAAGTCCATTTGGCCTCGTCGCCTTCGATCCCGTAGGGGACGGAGTGCAGCGCGTAAAGACGGGTGAACGAGGCCAGCGCCAGAAGCCCGATGACGATCAGGATTTCCGTTTTTCTGGGGACAGGTTTTCCTTCCAAGTCGACCGCCAGCCGGTCGCGCGCCATCCAGGCCCATACGCCAAATCCGAAGATGGCGACCATGTACAGGCCTTTGCCGGTTGTCTGAAGATCATCGGCGGCCAGGAGCCATTGTCCGACCCCGGCCAGGTTCAGGGATGCATACAGCAGCACGATCTGTGCGCCGAGACGAGAGCGCTTGATGCCGGCCCAGGCCAGGAGCGCCAGGCAGGCCAAGCTGGTGAGCGCGCTGCTCCAGACCCAGACGCTGTCGTAGTAGATGCGAAGGAAATCGCGCAGCCAGCGCAGGTTGTAGAAAGGCCGTCCGGGTTGGCCGGGATCGATGGGAATGCTGCCGGTGAGCCGCGGCGGAGCGAAGACCAGGGCATAGAGCAAAATTGCACCGAAGGACACGCCCAAAAGGATTTCCCAGCGATATTGTCGAGCGGAGTGTTTGAGCCGCGCGAAAAAAGAACGCGGCGCGGGGGCGGGCTTGCCGACGGGCGGCGTTTCAGACGGCGGTGCGGTCTGGACGGTCGATCCTGCCGCCGTTGTCCACTTTTTCAGCGTCGCAATAAACAGTAGCCCGACGCTGGCCGCGAAGGCGGCCAGCGGCAAGGCGATCCCCCAGATCGCAGCGTTATTCATGCAGGCTCCGAATTACCTCAGACCCAACTCGAGACGCGAAATGACCAGGCGTTGGATCTCGCTCGTCCCTTCGTAAATCTCGGTGATCTTGGCGTCACGGAAGTAGCGCTCTACAGGGAGTTCCTTGCTGTAGCCCATCCCGCCGTGGATTTGCACCGACGCGTGGGCGCAGAACATGGCCGTCTCCGACGCGAACAGTTTCGCAGTCGATGCGGCCAGTGTGAACCGTTCGTTGGACGTCTTGGAGCGCTCTTTTGCCATGGCCGCGTTGTAGATCAGCAGTCGGGCGGCCTCGATGCGTGTTTTCATGTCGGCCAGTTTAAACGAGATGCCCTGGAACTGCCCGATTTTCTTGCCGAAGGCCTCGCGCTCGCGGGCGTATTCGAGGGCGGCCTCGTATGCGGCCTCGGCGATACCCAGCGCCTGCGAAGCGATGCCGATACGCCCTACGTCCAGCACGGACATGGCGATCTTGAAACCCTGGCCTTCTTCGCCGAGGCGATTTTCAACCGGGCAGCGATAGTCTTCAAAGACGATTTCGCTGGTGGCCGAAGCGCGGATGCCAAGTTTGGGTTCCTTTTTCCCGCGCACGAATCCGGGTTTGTTGGCGTCGACGATAAAGGCAGTGATGCCTTTATGCCCTTTTTCCGGATCGGTCATGACGTATACGACGACATAGTCCGCGACCGGCCCGCCCGTGACCCAGGACTTGCGTCCGTTGAGGACGTATTCGTCCCCGTCCCGCACGGCGCGGCTGCGCATGGTCGCAGCGTCGGATCCAGACATTGGTTCTGTGAGCGAATACGCACCAATTTTCTCACCCGAAGCGACATCGGTGACGAATTTCTTCTTCTGTTCTTCGGTGCCGAACTTCAGGATACCGTGACAGAACAGCGAGTTGTTGACCGACATGATCGTGCCGTGGGATGCATCGACTTTGGAGATTTCCTCCAAGGCCAGTACGTAGGCCAGCGTGTCCATGCCCGCCCCGCCGTATTCCTCGGGTACTTCGATTCCCATGAAGCCCATGTCGCCCATCTTTTTGATGGTCTCCGATGGGAACTTGCCGCTTTCATCGAACTCTGCCGCGATGGGCGCGATTTCGTTTTTTGCGAAATCGCGGGCAGCATCGAGAATCATCTTGTGTTCCTCGCTTAGGGGAAACAGTGCGCTGTCGCTCATTTCTTCCTCCAATGACAGAAGTTTGAGATATGGGATGATTATAGCACGGCGGGTAGTTTCTTGACGAAAGTTTGACCGTAAAAACAAGGAAAGGGTCTCCCGAATTTTCAGGAGACCCTTTCCCCTTGGCCATCAATTTTCTACAGAGGCTGGCGTTTCTGTTGTGTCGGGTTCGAACACGGTTTGGCGCAGGAACGAGTGCAGCGGGCTGCTGCGCCGTTTGACGACGATGGTGGTCACTTCGGCTTCGCGGGCGATCTTTTGGGGTGTGCTGCCCATGATCAGACGCCTGAAGAGCGGCTCATTGGATGCGCCGATCACGATCAGGTCGCTGGCCGGACGATTGCGTTTTCCTTTGGCGTAATCCAGGATGGTTTCCACCACCTGGTTGGATACGATGATCTCTTTTTTGATACGCGGGTAGTCAACGCCATCGAGCAATTCGCGGAAGAGCAGTTCCGCGCGCGCCTTGCCAGATGCGCCCATGCCGGTCGGCATGACGTGCAGGAGCGTGACTTTGGCCGGACCCTCCTCCGCGTGACGGGCCATGCTGAGCGCCAGACGGAAAGCGCGTCGGGTGTTGACGCCGCCTCCAACAGGCACCAGGACGTTGTACAGCGGGCGATGCGCGCGGTAACGGACGATAGCCGTATCGGTGGGCGGGTTGCCCACCAACTGGTCGATGACGGAGCCGAACAGGCGTCCCTCCGAATTTGTGTATCCCGGCCAACCGAGCACGAGCAGGTCGGCAGCGTTCTCCTCGACCGTCTTGCGGATGGCTTCGGGGACGTTACGTCCCAGCCGCAGCACGGTGTGGACGGGGACGTTGCGCGCTTTGGCTTGTTTGATGACCGTTTCCAGCAGCGGGCGGCCCTCTTTGAGCATCAGGCGGCCCTGGCCGAGCGATAATTGCGGCGGGACTTTGATGACGTGCAGGGCCAAGACTTCGCCGTTGCGGTCGAGCGCCAGGTAAGCGCCGATCTGTCCCAGGATGCGGGCTTGTTCCTGTGTGGCAACAGGTACGACAACCGAATAGTCGCGGCTGATGAGCACTTCTTCCTGCAAGATCTCTTTTGGCTTTTCCAGCACTTCGATCTTTGAGAAGTAAGCCAGGTAGAGGAGCAGCCCGACGACAAGCCAGCCGACAGTATAGTACCAGGCGACCGGACTGAAGCTGAACAGGGTAATCGCCAGCAAGAGATTGGCCAGGATAGCGATCAGCGGCACGGCGGGCATCCAGGGGATGCGGAAGCCGCGCTCCAGGTCGGGCATTTTGTGGCGCAGCGCCATCACGGTCACATTGACTTGCAGGAAGAGCAGCAGGAACATGATGTCCGCGGCTGCGGCGACATCTTCGATTGGCAGCGTCCAGGCGATGAGCAGCATCAGCCCGCCGGAAATGAACACAGCCCAATGCGGGGTATGCCGGACGGGGTGAACGCGGGAGAAGACCTGCGGCAGATTGTGGTCGCGGCCCATCGCGAACGAGACGCGCGAAGACGAGTAGGTGGTCGCGTTCAAAGCGGACATGGTGGAAACCAGGCCGCTGATCAGGAGCAGTACGCCGCCGATGCCCCACGGAAAGGTCTGCGCGGCGACCTCGACGATGGCCACTTCTTTTTGTAGTCCCAGATATTCGTAGACCTTCATCCCTTCCGGCGGCGTGGTCGCGCCGATGGCTGCAATGCTGACCAGGATATAAACGGTCACTGCGATGCCAATCGACAGGAAGATGGCGCGCGGAATATTGCGCTTGGGGTTGATGGCTTCTTCGCCGGATTGGGCGATGATCTCATAGCCTTCGAAGGCGATGAACGTTAATCCCATTGCGACAAATACACCCATGATGCCATTGGGCATAAACTCGGTCGTGAATCGCACGTGCCAGGCGTCGGTGCGCAGCATGGCCAGCACCCCGAACAGGACGAATAGTCCCAGGATGGCAACCTTGGTCATCGTGACGATGTTCCCGATCGTGCCGGTCTCCGACGCGCCGAGGAGATTGATCGCGGTGAAGGCGATGATGACCAGCGTCATGAAGCCCAGGGTCATTTGGTGGACCGACAGGCCAAACATCGGGACGCCAGACATGATCCAGAGTTCGCTGGCGAAGCGGCCGAAACCCAGGGCATAGAGGCTGCCCGCGGCCGCATGGGCAAACCAGGACATCCACCCGGACAGGTAGCCGTTGGCCCCGCCCAGGCCTTCCTTCACCCACAAGTAGCCGCCTCCGGCTTCGGGGAAACCGGAGCCGAGCTCCGCATAGGACAGGGCGGTGAACGAAGTAATAATGCCGTTAAGCAAAAAAACCAGGATCAGTGCAGGACCGGCCACGCCAGCGGCGATACCGGTCAATACGAAAATACCGGCGCCGATCATTCCGCCGACGCCGATCATGGTGATTGTGAAGAGGTTCAAAGTGCGGCTGAGCGCAATTTCCTCTTTGCCGTTATGTCGAGTCATGTATATTCTCCAGATAAATTATCGGTGGTCATTTTACCCCGTTTCATCGTTTTTTTGGGGTAAATTGTCGTACCGATTGGGCGGCCAGGTTTGAGCGGGTCCGTACCGTGCGTGGGACTTGCCGCCACAAACAGCAAATGTGAGATTTTGAGCAGGCAAAATCTCACACCGTTCGCTGTTGCCAGATTTTCAGTTGATGCAGATTTGACAGATTTCACCCTGCGGGCACGATATTGCGGATTGAAACTTGAAAAACCAGCGCTGCCCCGCTCGACCTGTGCGCGTATCCGCATTCCATCTCTTCCGCTGTACGACGGGGAGATGTCTTACAGAAAGCGTGACAAGATTGTCGGGGTGGTTGGATATCAGACAAGGCATCAGATGAGGCGATCGCGGATGGGAACCATGAAAACGCTCTTCTCTGTTTTTTCTACAACGCGCTGCGCCTCGCTTCCCAGGAAGAAAAGTTCGATGCCTCCCCGTCCACGGGACGTGTTCATGATCAGGTCGACGTCTTCTTCTTCGGCAACTTTGACAATGGTGCGGGCCGGCAGCGACCCCGTCACCATGGTGCGTACCGTCAGGTCATCTTCCCGCAGCGAGCGGGCTACGGCCTCGAGAAAGTCGCGAATCTGTTTTTCCGCGTTGCTGCGGATGACATTGATGATCTCCGAAGGGGCGTGATAATCTTCGGGTTCGGGGACGGCCGGAATGGTCAGCAGGATCAGCTCCGCGTCAAATGCCTTGGCCAAGGCGCGGGCATACGGAAGCACGCGCTCCGAAAATATCGATCCGTCCAGGGGGACCAGGATGCGCTCCAACTTCGGCGGGATGGTTTTCCCGTCTTCTGACACCTGGATCAAAAGGATGGGCTGGTTGATTTTTTGGACCAATTTCCGCGAGACGCCGCCGCTTGTCCAGTTTTGTTCGCCGGACTTGCCGCGCGTGGTGGTGATGACCAGGTCTATGTTTTGCTGGTGGACGAGCAACTGCGCTGCATCCGCGATAAAGCCCTGGCAGATGCTGACGTCGGCCTTGATGCCATCGTCCTGCAATTCTTTTAAGACGCCGTCAAGGTAGGCTTTTCGCTCTTTGAAAATACTTGTAAACTCGTCGTTCGGGTCGGGGAATTTGCCCTTGATCGACGACAAGAGTGTGAGGTGGGCGCCTGTTTTCAGGCAGAGCATCTTTGCCCACGGCAGGGCCTGGGCTGCATAGGACGAGCCATCGAGCAGGACGGCAATATTTTTGATCGTTACCCGTTCCTTGCGCCATTTGCTTTGCTGGATCGGCGCGGGCTCCCATCGCAAATCCTCGGGCGTTTTGGCGTTGATCGTTACCTTCCCTGTGGCGGGGTCCATCTGTCCAAAGCCGAATCCGGCCAGCTGGGCGGCATCCAAACGTCCCAGGTAATCCAGCGCAGCGGAGGGCGCTCCCAGTTGATTCCTGGAATAGGTGAAGATCACGTAGAGCGTGGGGACGAACAGGAAATAAGTCCAGGCGCCTTCGGTAAAGCGTTCTACGAAAATAACGCCTGTCGCGCCCGTGGTCAGGATGGCGGCGACGATCGTGCCGAAGATCAGGGCCACTTGGCCGAGATCGAATTTCTTGCGAACATTGCGCACCAAGCGTTTTGTAACGGCCCATCCGGTCATGCTTAGGAGCACGAATACGCCGGCGGCGTAAATGGCGAGGTAGGTCTCCTCGTCTGTGCCAAAGAACAGGAAGCAGATACCCACGATGGCTACCTGTATCCAAACCGGCTTGTCAGCGACCTGGAATTGATTGCGTTGTCCCAGGATGGGGGGTACGTAACGGCGCTCGGACAAGCCCAGGGCCAGGTTCTGTAATCCCTGGGCAGATGCGGCGGATGCCGACATCAGTACGGCCACACCGACCAACGTCCCCAAATAGGGCAATGGCGCGGGCAGGAGTTGGTCCATTGTTTGGGTGAATACCGAAACGCCTTCAAGTTCCGGATTGGAAAGTTTGAAAATTACCGGGCCGACGATGAGCATGGTGGCCGCAGTGGTGCCCATGATGATCAACAGACTGTTGAACGCTTTCTTGCCTTTTTGGCTGGCCGAGCCGTCGTAGGCGGCCACCATGTTGGCGAAAACCTCGATACCTGTCATTACCGCGAGGATGCGAACATAGCCTCCCAGCGTGAAGTGCACGTATTGTGGGGAGAAAGCCTGGGGGTTGAAGTCAGGCAGATGCAGGCCGTATTTGATCAGGGTGGAAATGATCATGGCCCATAAAAGCAACAACACGCCGCCCGTCGCCGGGCCGAAAGTTCGGGCAGCCATTTTGGGGCCGCGATTGACCAGCCATCCGGTCAGGATGCTGAGGGCGATGGCGACCAACGTGCGGTATTGCACGCCAAACAGCATTTCATGATTCAGTACGGGGATGCGATCGGCGATGAACGTGACCATCGCAGCCATACTGACCAGAAAGGTCAACGTGTATTCGACGAAGGTGATGGCTGCATTGACCTTGGCCGCCCAACTGCCGAATTCTTCCTCGCTCAGACCGCTGCCGCCGCTGCCGTCTGTGACCCACTGCATGACCAGGCGGTACATGGCGGAAACCACGGCCACGGTTAGCACCACGAGCCAGACCGAAGCGCCGAAAGTGATTTGTGCTACGCCTGCCACGACGATCAACTTCAGAAACGGGCCAAAAACATAAAGCGGGGAGGTTGCAGGATCGCCTCCGCCAGCCAGCGCGCCTTCAAAAGCATTGTTTAGTTTGTGCGATACGTGCGCCATTGAAACCTCTTTCAAAATTTACAAGAAAACTCCCCTCTATGGTCTTCATGACAGGGGAGATCCAAGTAGGCGGATTATATCCGATTTTCCAATGTGGGAATAGATGAAGAATTTGTGGGGCGCACTGAATCGTCGTCGGGCAGGGGAGCGTGTTTCGGATAAGACATCCGGGATTTCCCGAATCTGTCCGGGAGCAGGCGTATCATGCCCGCCCGGAGAAGGAAATCCGCGCCCCTTTCTTGCGCCGAACTGACGTTATAATAGGGGCTATTCACGAGAAGCGCCCGGGGCGGCTGGGATACGTTTCCGTGTTGGCAAGTTCTCACCAGGAGTATCTTGTGGGTAAACGGACCGCGAAAAACTT
Organism: Chloroflexota bacterium; assembly: GCA_013152325.1. Lineage (GTDB taxonomy): Bacteria > Chloroflexota > Anaerolineae > Anaerolineales > Villigracilaceae > Desulfolinea. Next base: position 24,068 of record JAADGN010000040.1, on the reverse strand, counting down.
TATCCGGCGAGTCTTTTTCGTTGCTCTGGTTCTGCGTTTGATCCCGGTTTTGCTCTCTTTCAACCTGGGCATCGGCCTGGACGATATGTTCCAGTACGATATGTTGGCGCGCAGCATTGTTGCTGGCAATGGCTATCGCTGGTATGCGCAAGACGACCTCCACCTTGCGCAACAATATATCCAATTTGACCTGACAAGCGTTGATTACGACCCGCGCGGCGTGTTGACATCCTTCCGCCCGCCGCTCTACCCGGCTTTCCTGGCGCTCGTCTATTTCCTGGCCGGCGTTGGCCCGCATCGTTTCTTTGTTGCTCGGCTGGTACAGGCCTTTCTCGCCGCAGCCCTTGTCCCGCTGACATATGCCCTGGCGCGCCATTTTTTGCCCGAAAACGAAAAGGCCGCTCGTTGGGCAGCCTGGACGATTGCGCTGTACCCGTTGCTGGTCGTCTATCCCCTCTCGTTGGCGACGGAAAACATCTTTTTCCTGCTCGTTTTGGCCGCGATCCTGGCCTTGCTCAAAGCCGCGGAGACGTGTCGCATGACGCATTTTGCCTTGGCCGGCGTGCTGCTGGGCCTGAGCGCCCTGACGCGCTCGGTCATTCTTGTCGTTATTGGGTTGTGTGTGTTGTGGGTCTGGTTCGCGCTGCGCGAGCGCAGGGCGGCTGTACTGATGTTCGGTGTGGTGCTGCTGATCGTCGTCCCGTGGATGGCGCGCAACTCGCTCCTGAATCACCGTCTGACCGGCATCGAATCCAGCCTGGGTTATAGTTTGTACATGGGTTATCACCCTCAGGGCACGGGCACGTTCCAGTATGGCATCTCACTCGACCTGATCCCCATCCTTGACGATGGCGTGCGTGACCGGACTGGCCTCGAAGCGGCGAAGCAGTTCATCCTGGATGACCCCGGGCGTGTTCCCTATCTGGCCCTTCGGAAATTGGGGCATTTCTTTGGCCTGGAACGCCGCGCAGTCACGTATTTTTACTCGAACAATTTCTTTGGCCACGCCCCGACGACGCTTTTGTTGTTGGCCGCCGCTGTCCTGTTGTTGCCGTTTGTCGTTGTCAGCACATCAGCCGCGTTTGGCCTCGCGCTTGTGCGCGGGAACAAAAAGACGCTGCTCCTTTTTCTGATTTTGTTAGGATATCTCGCCCCGCATGTTTTGATCCAGGCCGAGGAACGTTTTCACCTGATGCTGGTTCCGTTTTTCAGCATTTTGGCGGCTCACTTCTGGACCTCTGGTCTGGTCGCCGTCAAGAGACGTTGGTCTACGCCCGCGGGACGTTGGGCCGTTTCCCTGGCGGCCCTGGCAGTTTTGCTGCTCTTTACGAATTGGGGACTGGAACTCTGGCGCGACGCTGATAAAATCTCCCTGTTGTTCGGCCCAAATGGCAACCAAACCTACTTCCCCTACTGACAAGCGACCACTGATGACCGCCTTTCGCAAACTCTTTCCTGCCAACCTGCGCTTCGACTGGAAGATCGTCACGCTGACGGTCGTCAGTACGCTGCTTTTGCTGGTGGACTACTACTACACGCTGACGCCCTGGAAGGCGCTCGACCGTACGATCCTGTATCTGTTCATCCCGCTGGCGATTACAATGCTGGTCTTCCGTGAGTCGCCGCGCGAATACGGATTTGGCCTGGGCGATTGGCGAGCCGGGCTGACGTTGACCGTGCTGGGCATCCTGTTCATGGCGCCGATATTGTGGCTGCTTGGCCGCGGCGATGCCAATATACAGGGATATTACGCTCACCAGTTGGACGGCCTGCCCTGGACGACCTTTCTCGACCTGTTTGGTTGGGAATACATCTTTCGCGGCTGGCTGTTGTTTGGCTACGCCCGCAAATTCGGTCCCGAAGCGCTCTGGCTGCAGGCTGTCCCTTTTGCGCTGTCGCATGCAGGCAAGCCCGGGGTCGAGACATTTTCAACCATCTTTGGCGGGTTCGCCTTCGGCTGGGTGGCCTGGCGGACACGCTCGTTCCTGTACCCGTTCCTGATCCATTGGTTTGTCTCGACGTTTACCATTCTGGTTGCGGCAGGTATACTTGGCTGAAATCGTCCTGCGTCCGGCAGCGGAAACGGATTCCCCGGCCATCCGTGCGCTGGTGCGCTCGTCGCACATCAATCCGACCGGCCTGTCGTGGCAGCGCTTTCTCGTCGCGCTGACGCCGGACGGCGAACTGATCGGTTGCGGGCAGGTCAAGCCGCACATGGACGGCTCGCATGAACTGGCCTCGATTGCTGTTCAACCTGCCTATCGCAAGCAGGGTGTGGCGCGGGCCATCATCGAAAAACTGATGGCCGAGGCCCCGCGTCCGCTGTACCTGATGTGCCGCTCGCAGCTTGGCGCGCTCTATGAAAAGTTCGGCTTTTACGCGCTTCGGCCCGACGACATGCCGCGTTATTTTCGCCGCATCAGTCAATTGGCGGGTCTGGTGGACCTGCTGGCCCGCGAGGGCAGCACGTTGCTGGTCATGCGCTGCGATTGAGATTCTTGTACTAGGGTGGGATCATGAAAACGTCTACGAACATTGTGCTGGGAATTCTTGCCGGATTGCTGCTGGCCGGCGTGCTCTGGGTGGTTGCAAGCCCGCCGCGCGGCGAGCCGGTGGCGCTCCTTCCGCCGCCGACGCAGGCTCCCTTGTCCGTCTATGTGACTGGCGCGGTGCTCCATCAGGGCGTATATGACTTGCCGCAGGGCAGCCGCGTGGAGGATGCTGTCGAAGCCGCGGGCGGGTTCCTGCCCATCGCAGACAAGGAACATGTCAACCTGGCGGCGGCGCTGGAAGACGGGGAGCAGGTCATCGTGCCTCGGCTGGAGTTCAGTAATTCGGGCGCCGACCTTGACCGTGTCAACATCAATACGGCTGCCGCCGAAGAATTGGATGCGCTGCCCGGTATCGGTCCATCGCTCGCCCAGCAAATTGTGGATTATCGCCGTCAGTATGGCTCGTTCCGGAAGATTGACGATATTATGGGCGTGCCCGGCATTGGCCCGGCGACTTTTGACCGCATCAAAGATTTGATCACTACCGGATATTAAGGATAACAATGCCTTTTGACCATTTTGATTTTTTGGCCCCCTTCTACGACCGCGTCATTCCCGCCGCGGCCATCGATGAGATGCTGGCGCACCTTGACGTGCGATCCGGCTGCCGACTGTTGGACGCCGGCGGCGGGACGGGGCGCGTTTCCGGTTTCCTGCGTGAACACGTCGGTTCGGTCGTGGTTGCCGACGTCTCGTTGGGGATGCTGCATGAAGCAGCTGAGAAAGGCGGCTTGCAGCCTACGTGCTCGTTGACGGAGACACTCCCTTTCCCGGACGAATCCTTCGACTGTGTGCTGATGGTCGATGCGCTGCACCACGTTGCCGATCAGGCGCTGACGGTGCGGGAGTTATGGCGCGTCGTCAAGCCCGGTGGGCGGGTTGTCATCCAGGAGCCTGATTTGCGCAGGTTCTCCGTCAAGCTGATTGCCGTGGCCGAGAAATTGGCCTTGATGCGCAGTCATTTTCTCGCACCGCCGGAAATTGCGGCGTTGTTTTCTTTTGACGGGGCGGTGGTAGATGTACACGCCGAAGATTTCAACGCTTGGGTGGTGGGTCGAAAAGTGCAGTTGTAGCGTGGTGGCTTTTCCCAAAACAAAGGCGTCCCTCTCTCATCGGGGGGCGCCTTTGCGTTCCGTGCCATAAAAGTTGCGTATTCGCAGACGAGGGAAGGCAGCGTGTGTGCGGGTTACGCTTTCAGCAAATGCCTGGCGATGACCAGACGCTGGATCTCGCTCGTTCCTTCGCCGATGGTCATCAGGCGGGCGTCGCGGTAGATGCGTTCGACCGGATACTCGCGGCTGTAGCCGTAGCCGCCGTGGATCTGGATGGCGTTGCGGGCGACGCGTTCGGCCATCTCGGTGGCGAAGACTTTGCCCATGGCGGCTTTGTGGCTGAAGGGACGGCCGTTCTCGTGAAGCCAGGCGGCCTGGCGCATCATCAGGCGCGCGGCCTCGATCTCGGTCGCGGCGTCGGCCAGCATCCACTGAATGGCTTGCTGCGCGGCGATGGGTTTGCCGAAGGCCTGACGTTCCTTCGCGTAGGCGACGGCCTCTTCAAAGGCGGCCCGCGCCAGTCCCACCGAGAGCGAGCCGATGCTGATGCGTCCGGCGTCGAGCGTGGCGAGGGTTTGGTGCAGGCCGCGTCCCTCCTCGCCCAGCAGGTAGTCGAGCGGGACGTGGACGTTCTCGTAGGTCAGGGCGTGGGTCTGTGAGCCGTGCAGTCCCATCTTTTTCTCCGGCGGCGAGATGTGCAAGCCGGGTGCATCCGCCGGGACGATGAACATGCTCATCGAGCGGGAGCCTCCCGCAGGGTCGGTGCGAGCGAGGGTGACGATGTAGTCGGCGATGCTGGCGTTGGTGATCCACATCTTGGAGCCGTTGATGACCCATTCATTCCCCACTTTTTCGGCTTTCGTGCGCACGCCGCCCTGCAGGTCAGATCCGGCGCCGGGTTCGGTCAGCGCCAGGGCGGCCAGGTTGCCTTCCCCGCTGACGACCGGCGGCAGGAATTTGCGTTTCTGCTCTTCGGTGCCGTATTTGGCGACCGGCGCGCAGCCCAGTTCGGTGTGGGCCGCAATCGCCAAGGCGGTGCTGCCGCAACCCCAACCGAGTTCCTCGATGGCAATCGCCATGCTGACCGTGCCCACGTCTGAGCCGCCGTACTCTTCGGGAACCATCATGCCCAGCAGGCCGAGCGGCCCCATTTTGCGGACAGCGTCCCAGTTGAATTCGCCGGTTTCGTCTACTTCGCGGGCTTTGGGTTTTACTTCCGCTGCCACAAAGTCGTGGACGATTTTTTGCCACATGCGCTGCTCTTCGGTCAGGTCAAAATCCATGGGGTGTCTCCTCCTTGGTTTGTGAAACGTGTCTATCAGAATTATATAACGAGAATTGGTATCACAACAATACAGTCTTGATTCGGTACTGGCGGTTCGTCAAAGATAAAGTGATGATTTTGTCGTAACGACTTTAGTCGTTCTACCGTTCCATGCGTGAAAAAGACGACTGAAAAGTTGCTGCTGCGTCTCGTCAAACCATGCTTGGCACGCCGCTAGGCCGTATATAGCCACAGGCGACCGTCGTCGTGTTCTTCGACGCGCAGCGCACGCAGCGGACGGTCTGCCGGGCCGCGGACGACGCTGCCGTTAGCGGAAAAGCGCGAGGTGTGACACGGACAGACGTACCCATCCGAATCGTCTTCATTCACTGTGCAGCCCAGATGCGTGCAGACCAGGCTCAGGGCCGAGTATCCGTCTTTTGTGTGCAGGAGAACGGCCGGAACGCGGGGGAGAACCGTGCGGGATCCGTCGGGGTAGTTGGTGGTCGGGCCGAGATCGAATTCTGTGGGAGGGGAGGGGTCGGTTTGGTATGTCAGAAAGCGGAAAATGCCGCCCAGCCCAAGCAGGCCGCTCAGGGTCAGCAGGCCGTTGGTGATCAATTTTAGAAAATCACGCCGGGTGACGTCTTTTTCATTCATTTTATCTCTCCGCGCTGTGACATTGATGGCAATACCGGGATTCTTGCTCGTCAGGTTTTTGTTCGCAGGCCGTGCCCATCACCGGGCGGAAAGTGAAGTATTGCCGCGTGGCCTTGCCGACGAGCTCGAAAGTGCCGTCGGGCAGTTGACGCGTGTTCCAAAGCGGTTCGCCTGTTTCGGTGACGATGATGGTGTCGCCGAGTTCGAGATGCCGCGCACCTTGATTTAGCGCGGCCAGCCGGAAGGCCAGGTCGTTTGGGTCGGTCAACGTGCGTGTGTGCGGCAGTTCGTCGAGTGTACCGTGGCAGGTGCGGCACTGCACATACTGAATCTCTTTTTGATTGTTGTGAATGTCGCCATCGCCCATGGATTCGCTGCGGGTGTGACAGTCGATGCAGTCCAGCGTCCATTCGCAACGGGTGAATTGGGCGATGGGCTGGTAGTAATCGTGGATGCGGTCGGCGGGCTGGTCGTCGCGCGGCGCGAAGGTCATCGTCCGCAGGTCGTAGTTGCCGCGGTTGTGGCAGGTGTTGCACTGGGTGTAGGGGATGGCTGTGGTGAGGGTGTGGACGAGGCCCTCCGCTGCATCCCTGCTGCGAGGGGGAAATGTTGTGGCCGTAGGGGTGTGGCAGGCCGCACATCCGGAAAAGCGGGCGTATTCGTCGCCGGGACGCGGCTCACTGTTCAGGTGACATTCCAGGCAGTTTTCGGCAAATGTTTGCAAGGCGGGATTGGTCTCTCGCGCCGGGTCGAAAGCCGCCAGGGATGTGATGCCCGTTTGGGTCGTTGTGTCCTGGACGGCGCGCGTGCCCAGGTAGGCGTTCAGGTCAGGCTGTGCGCCGAAGGTGTAGCGGATGTTGGCAATTGCCCCGGCGTACGTGGCCTGGACGCTGGTCAGCACACGCTGGATATGGTCGCGCTCATCCGCGGCCTGCCCGGAATGACAGTCGCTTCCGCCGCAGGATTCTTCGACGACGGCCAGATCGGACGGATTCTTCCCGCCGCGCATGGTGCTGTGTGCCAGGTCTGCGTCCAGGGCGAGACGCTCTCCGCCGTGGCAGACGACGCAGCCGTAGGTCTCGACGGGGTGCGACGGGCTGATCTCTTCCAGGTCGGCGTGGCAGGTCAGGCAGTATTCGGTTTCGCCAGTAAGCGTTGGGGTCAATGGCATGGGTTGGGGCCGCCGCGCTTCAGCCCATGCGCTGAACACAAGCGCCAAAACCAGGATGCCAGCGGCGAATGAAATAGTGCGTTTCATGGTCAGCGTTCAGCGCAGTGATTCCAAAATGGTGAGCACAAGCCAGGCCAGGACAATGCCAGCCGCGATGGCCTGTGCTCCTCGGCCGGCGCGTGGGAACCAGTGTCCCTGCTGGTCTGTGGGAAGTGTTTCGAAGAGATATGGCAGGGCTGCGAACGTGGTCAGCGCGATGAGGGGAATAGCGACTCCCATCCAGAAGGGGTTGCCCAGCCGCAGCAATTGCTGGATCCACAGGAAGAACCAGGGGGCGCGTGCTTCGCCGAGCGAGTCGGATGCCGCCTGTATGGGGGCGGCGATTGGCGCGGGCAGGAGCGCAGCGAGGACGAATAAGGCGGCAGCCGAAAGCAGCATCGCCAGGACCTCGCGGCGTACCAGCTCGAAACGACTGATGCGAGCGTTGTTTGTGCGCTGCTTGGGCGGGGGCGCGGCGATCCCGCCGTCGCGCCGGACGCGGAAGGCGTGCCAGATGCCCAGGATGACGACCGCCAGCGTCAGTCCAAAGACGTGCCAGGAATAGAAGCGGATCAGGGTGGCTGCTCCCAGCGTGCTGCCGCCTACGACGAGGCCGTACAATGACTTGCCCAGGGACGGGATGGTCTTGAGCAGGTTGGTCCCGGCGACCAATGCCCAGCGGACGCCCTCGTCCCAGCGCAGGGCGTACCCGGTGAAATCCAGGAACAGGATCAGCGCCAGCAGCCCCAGTCCCAGCAGGTAATTGAATCGCCGCGGCGGGACGAACGATCCGGTGAAAATCACGCGCAGCAAATGGACGACCGTCACGACGACCAGCGCTTGCGCTGCCCAGTAGTGCAAATTGCGTATCAGGCCGCCGTAGGGCACGAGGTAAGTCAATGTCTGTACGGAGAGCGCGGCCTGCTCAGGCGAGGGGATGTAGAAGAACATTTCGAGCGCGCCTGTGACCAGCAGTACCAGGCTCAGAAAGATGCCCAATCCGCCTGCACCGAGCGTATAGCGGAAGCGGGATTGTTCTGCCGGGATGCTGGGCGGGTGCAGGTGGTGGAAGAAGTTGGGGCGCATAGATGCCGTGAATCAGAAAGAAGAGATGCGAGAGTGGGGAGTGGTGAGTAGAGCGTAGAGAGTGGTGAATGTTTAGATCGTGATGACTTTCTCTGCTTTCATCTGGGCTTCGATAATGTCGGGCATGCCGCCGACAATGCCGATCTTTACTTTATCGAGCAAGTTGAAGTAATCCAGGCATGTGCTGCAGACGATCAGCCGTACACCCTTGGCCTCCAGAACGCGTAATTGATCCAGAAGGGGCGAGCCTTCGACCACGAGTTTAACGCCCTCGGTGTAAAAACAGATCGCGGCGGGCGGGGTGTCGTTTTGTGCCAGCAGCTCGAAATATTTGCCGGCCAGTTTCTGTTGCAATTCCAATACGGCCGTTCCCATGCCGTTGTTGGTGACAAGAATAACGGTACTTGATGCATTCATTTTCTCTCCTTGGATCGACGCGATCTAATCGGCCAACTTGCCTGATTGGTAGGCATCCAGCCATGTTTTGGCGGCAGCCAGATTCTCTTTTGGCACGAAAATTTGCACTTGTCCAAACGGGCCAAAACTGACTGGAATACTTGAATATCCTATGCTTTCTTGGAACAGCTCTGCGGGGATGCCCTCAGCCGTCAGCGAGGTTTTTATCATCTCGGCTTCCATCCGGTCGTAAACTTCTGTTAGCAGTGCCCAGGTCATTTTGTCCACTTTACACCTTCCAGGTAACGATAAAGAGAATGGTAAACAGGGTGCTGACGATCAATTGACGCACGCCGATGGCGGTTGGTTTGGCGCGTATGGCGGGATGCGAGATGCCCCAGATCGTCTCGCTCCACTGAAGCAGGAACGGCAGGAAGATGAGGCGCGGCAGCCAGCCGATTGCGGATGCGACGAGCGTTGCGGCCAGGTTGAAGGTGGTGTACAGCAGCGCCCGGCTGCCGAGACGCAGTTTTTCGCGTCGCGCCGGGACTTGGGCCAGGTCCCGTTGATTCAGCCGCATATAGGCATGGACGATGGACGCCGCTGATTGCAGCCAAACCAGTATCCAGAGCGCCCAGCCCATTGGGTCATACGTTTCTTTCCCGACCCAGAGCGCGGCCGGCGCGGCCAGGGCCAGGACGCCGCTGGCGACGATTTCCAGCCCCGCCTGACGCCTCTCGGCACGTTTGCTGACCAGGTACAGGTGCCAGACGAAGACGAACGTGCCGGGTACTGCCAGGTAGAGCACATAGGTAAAGCCGCGCGCGACCAGCCCGGCCACCATCAGCAGGCTGATGGCGCCGTATACGAGCATCCAGAAGCGCGCCGCGGGCAGGTCGCTGCGCGGACGGCGACCTGCGTAAGCCTTGACGGCGATGGTCACCGGCTGGCGGAGAAGGAAGGCAGCCATCACCGCGGTGATGAGAAAGATCGATGCGGATGTGAATTGCCTGCCTGCAAAGATACCGATAAACAGCGGGCTGAGAATGAACACCCACGAGCCGTGATCTTGGGGCAGGGCGATGTGTCGGCGGAACAGGGTGGTTTTCATAGGCCTGCATTATAACAAATCCCTTGGCCCAGGGGGAATCGACAGGAAAGGAACCCGTTTCGTGGCGTGAAACGGGTTCCTGATGGCAGATCGTCCGGTTGGTTTAATCACCAGCCTGGGATGCTTCCCTGTAGGCCACATGCTGATCGTGATAATCTTCTTCTTCCACGAAGAGCGGGAAGTGGAGTGCGATATAGCGGAATACCAGCAGGCTCGCGGCGACCATTCCCACCGAAATGGAGACTTCCGGTAGACTGGGCACGTATCCGCTTGTGGTGAAGATGCGCCCCCCCAGCATGATCCAACTGACGTCAAAGCGGTTGAGCACCAGGCCGAGCACCACCGAGAGGGAGCCGTAGAGCAACCCGTCGGGAGATTCGCGCATTTTCTTTTGGGCGAACATGATGATGGGGATGATCCCGAAAAGGATGATCTCGGCCCAGAAGACGATCGTGTAATTTCCACTGGTAAAGAGAAGCCCCAGCTTGCCTTCATAGGCTAATTGCCCAAAGCGCAGGAGCAGGTACAGTCCCGAGCCGTAGGGTATCCAGGATGCGACATCTTTCAGCAGGTGTATCTCGATGCTGCGATTGAAAGCGCGCGCGCTCATTTCAGATTCGAAGATCACCATCGCGAAACCAACTGTTACCGCGGAGACGAAGAACAGCACCGGTATGAAGGGCGTCCACCACAGGGGATGCAGTTTTTCTGGCTCGATGATGGTCAGCGACCCTAGCGATGACTGGTGGAGGGTGGAGAGCACCACGCCCAGGATGACCAACGGCAAGGTCAGCCACTTATGAAAGAAGTGGACAACGTTGTCGAAGTGAAGCCCCTCGAAAATCACCGGCAGGAACTCGAAGAGCAGCACTGTCAAATAGGTCATAACACAGATGCCGATCTCGAACAGGAACGAATGGTGATTTTGGTAGACGATCATGTGCCAGATATTCTCCGGGCGTCCCAGGTCTACGAGCAAACCCACGGCGACCATGGCGTAACCCAGAAAACCGGTTAGCACGGAAGGACGCACCAGCGGCGTGTATTTCTTTATGTCGAAGATGTAAACGACTGCCGCCATGGTGAACGCGCCTGCGCCCAATGCCACACCGGTATAAATATCGAAACTGATCCAAAAGCCCCAGGGGTAGGCGTCGTTCAGGTTGCTGATGGCGCCAATGCCGTGGATAAAGCGCACGATGGCTGCGATTCCGCCAAGCAGTGTCAAAACGACCAGCGTCATTACACCCGGCGAGAGCATCCAGTCAGGAACGCGGATTTTGATTTTCATGCTTCTTTCTCCGTTTCTTCCGCGCTCTCGGCGGCCTGTTTTTGATGGTACTTTCGAACGCCGGCGGTCACGCCGCTGAGCACGGCAGCCCAGCCCACCGCGAAGGGGAGTGTTACTTCCATGATCTTTTCGCTTAACTCGCTTACGGGCTCATCGCCAATATTCGTGGGCAGACCAAGCTGCTCAAAGGGCACATGCGAGATGATCAGGTAGGAGGTCCCGCCGTTTTCGGTCTCGCCATAGACTTCATGAACGTAGCGGTCCGGATAGTTCCCGATGCGCTCTTTGGCATATTTGAGCAGATCGTCGCGATCTCCAAAGATGAGCGCATCGGTTGGACAGGTTGCTACACAGGCGGGCTCGCCGCCGCTGTCCACGCGGTTTGAGCACAGGTCGCATTTGATGATGATCGGGTGCTCGTCTACGCCGCGATCCCACTCGAAGTGCGGTACGTCAAAGGGGCAGGCGTTCATGCAGTAGCGGCATCCAATGCATTTGTCGCCATCGTAGATCACGGGGCCATCGGGGCGTTTGGTGTACGCACCTACCGGGCACGCAGAAGCGCAAGCCGGCTTCTCGCAGTGCATGCAATGATAGGGCATGGTAGCCCGGTCTAGGTCGGGATATTGACCGACGACGCCGTCCCCGGCCAACCAGATACGGGTAACGTCGTTTGGCACGTTGTTTTCGACGCTGCATGCCACCATGCAGGCCCGGCAGTCGATGCAGCGGGTGGCGTCGAACAAAATGGCGCGCTTTTTAATTGAGGAAATGTCCGTTAGTGTTGTCATCTTTCGTTCCTCATGCTTTCTCTACCGTTACGAAGGTTTGACTGAGCGCCTGGCTGCCGCTGACCGGGTCAGTGTACGTGACGTGCAGGGCCGAGTCGCTGGCGCCGACGCCGCGCCCGATCGTGAAGCCTTTGGAGATGTGTCCAAAGCCGGGAGTCATGTAAACGCAGTCGGGGCGGATGGCCTCGGTGACCTGGAGCGCGATTTTTATTGCGCCCACCTCGCTGCTCACTTTGACCAGATCATTGTCTGCAAGCCCCAGCCTTCGAGCTGCTTTGGGGTTCATCCACAGGCGCGGCTCGTCTTGATATTTGTGCAGCAGTACGTTGTTTTGGGTGGCAAACTGTGTGTGCTGTCCAACTTTGCCGGTCAGCAGATAGAATTGCTCGGCTGACGGGTAGGGAGGTTCTTGCCAGGTTGGGCAGGCGTCAAACCCGGAGTTCGCCAGTGTTTCGGAGTACAGTTCGATCTTGCCGCTGGCGGTATTCCACTGGTAAGGATTCTCTTCTTCCTCGCTGGCAGGGAGAGGGGCGTAGCCCTGCGCCTTGACCTCTTCCAGGCTGATGCCCAGAGGCGCCAGTTGTTGGCGAATGTAATCTTCTTCATCTTCGTATTGGAAGAAGTCGCCCAACCCCAGCCGTTCGCCAAGCTGTTTGTAAATCCACAGCGCCGATTTGGCCTCGCCTTGCGGTTCTATAACAGGCTGGCGCAGGAAGGCTTTGTCACCGACCGGCAGCATCGGATCGTATCGTTCCAAATAGGAGGCTTCAGGCAGGACAACGTCCGCGAACCAGGCCGTGTCGTTGAGAAAGATGTCCACCACAACGATGAAGTCCATTTCGCCAAAGGCTTTCAATGTGCGTTTTCGATCCGGCAGGGACTGAATTGGGTTTTGGCGTGAAATCAACCAGCCATGCACTTTGTAGGGATCTTCTGTTAGGATGTTGTTGCGCAGCTCCTGGAAGACGCCTAATTTGAACGGAACCAACGGATATTTCCAGGGGACGCCGTCCAGGCGCAGCGCTGAAATACGCGGATACGGCGGCTGTGGCGGAGCGCCCAGCGCGCTGCTGCCTTCTCCGGCTGCGGGCACAAGTGTTTTCCCCCAGTTGCCAACCAGCGCATTGAGAATGGCGATAGCGCGTGCCGTCTGGAAAGAGTTGACGAAATTCGATGTGCGCCAGCCGTTGTGCGCCAGGGCGTATGGGGCTGCATCTGCAAACTCGCGCGCGATACGCCGGATTGTGTCGGCGGGAATTTCAGTGATGTTCGCAGCCCATTCCGGCGTATAGGATTTAACAGATGCCTTCAACTGGTCGAAGCCGACCGTGTATCGGGAGACAAAGCTGGCGTTATAGCGTTTCTCGGTGATGATGACGTTGAGCAGCGCCAGGTGAAAGGCCAGATCGGTTCCTGGGCGGATAGGACACCATTCGTCCGCTTTGGCCGCGGTCTTTGTGAAGCGCGGGTCAAGGTAAACGATTTTTGTCTTGCGATCCATGGATTTGATCAGGTCGCCCGTCTCCGATGTGGAGATGGCTTCGGCCAGATTCCGCCCGGTGAGAATGAGATACTTGAGTTTGCTGTAGTCCCGTCCCGGCTCTTCCATGCCGTAGGTCAGCAGGTTGCCGACAATCATGGCGTTGAAACACAGACTGCGCTGGGTGCCATAGTTGGGCGAGCCAAACGCATTTAGCAAGTTCTCGAATTGCACCTGCGAGAGATTATGGGTGGACGAGAAGACCATCGCCTCTGGACCATACTTGTCCTTGATCTCCAGCATTTTCTTGGCAACGTAATCCAGCGCTTCGTCCCAGGACACTTTGCGGAATTTGCCCTCGCCGCGTTTGCCCACCCGGACGAGGGGACTGAGCACCCGGTCTTGGTCATAGGTGTTCATTAAGCCCGATTGACCGCGGGGGCACAACTTCCCTTTGGAATGAGGGTGCTGGGGGTTGCCTTCCAGTTTTACAACGCGTCCGTTCTCGACTTTGGCCAATACACCGCAGCGCCAGACGCACATCTCGCACATGGTTGGGATGTAGCCGGAGTTGGTGGCATCCAGCGTGCCGGATGAGCGGGCGGCCTCGGCCACTTTGGGCGGCACGAACTGTCCCAGCGCCAAGGCGCCTGCGGTTACTCCGCCTATTTTCAAGAAATCACGTCGTGATAAAGTATTCGACATAGTTATCTCCAATTACCAGTTATCAGTGATCGTCCATCGGTTGCCAGTATCGATGTCTGTCCATGCTCGCATGTTGTTGATCACTGATTGTCGTCTGCTGCGTATGGTTCACTGGCTACTGGGTCGTGAATTACTTTTCCTTGCGCTGCCAGCCTTTGCGGTCGATCAAATAGAACAGGAACAGGCTGAGCAGCGTGAAGAAGATAATGACCAGGGACGGTTTCACGTCCCACAGATCCGGGATAACAGTGTTGCCGTAATTGGCAAGTGCGGAAATTTTTGGAAATATCGCGTCATAGGTCAATCCATAGGCGACCGCGCCAACCAGGAAACCAAGCATGCCGGGGATCAAATAGTCCAATTTGCCTTCGCCGCTACCAGCGGCGCAAGTGCCTGGTCAGTACCCGGCCAGGGCCATGCCGACCCCGAAGATCAATCCGCCGACCAGATTTCCGGCGATGTAAGTGGCCGGCGCGGCCGGGAAAGTGACGAAGCCCAGCCAGCGAAGGAAATACAGGCCGCTCATTGAGACAATCAGGGCGGTCATCATGAATTTCAGCACGGCCATGTCCGTGAGGCGGAAAACATTGACTATTTTGTGATATTTGGTCAACCCGGCCTTGTTTAGCGAGAAGCCGAAGAAGACACCAAGAAATAGTGCGATGATGTAGTTGGTCATGATTTAGTACCTCTTGCGATAGATGATCATTGCGGTGACGATGCCGGATGCAAACATCGCTGCGATGAAGATGTAGCCGGCAGGCGCGAGCAACATGCCGCCCGAAATCGCCAGGCCGCTGGTGCAGCCGCCGGCAATACCAGCGCCATATTCCAGGATGATGGCGCCGATGAAGCCCCATAGCCAGCGTTTCCAGGTTTGTGGGCCGAAGATGCGCTTCCATTGCTCGTCGGGGTTGGCGGCGTCTTTTTTACCCCAAAGGAGTGTGCCGCTGGTGAATGCGCCAAGCATCCCGCCAAAGAACGTGCCGATGAACAGCATCAGGCTCCAGTTGAAACCGGGCGGCATGACAAAGTTAAAGTAGAGGTTGTCGAACAGGTTGGGCGCTACAGCTTTGCCGATCATGCCGGCCAAATTCTCGAAAGCGCCGGATGCGCCCAACAGACTGTCGCTGAGCCAGACGGCCAGGATGCCGACAATGCCCAACAGAATCCCGGCCACGTAGGGCGACCATTCTTCCTTGCGGATATAGGCGATAATCGTTTTCATGGGTGTCTCCTATTTTGTGTGGCGTGCAATAACATCGAGCAGTTCATTGGCAGCCTCGGGGTCTTTGAGCAGTTTCTTGAGGCCGGCCCGACCTTTTTTGTCGAGTTCTTTTAGTTCGGGCAGAAGCTCGACAATTTCTTTGGGATAGCCATCAGGGACGGTCTCGATCGGTTCGGTGGTAATGCTGATCCACTTCTCGTTGTAGAGAACATATCCGCCGCCGCCGATGCCTACGAGACCGATCAAAACGATGAGGATGACGTCGCCCCAATTGGTGGGGCGCTTTCCCAGCGCGATTTCTTCGTAGCGCTGCTCATAGTCGATGACATTGGGGTCGTCGACGACCAATTCGGTCGTTGACGGCGCCGCGACAACCTCGGTTGCGTTCGTATCGCTGTTGGCCGTGCCGTCTGCGCTGGGGGCGGCGGCAGTCGTAGAGGCGCTGTTTCCGCCAGCGCCAATTTCTACGCCGAGGGCGCTGGCATAGACTTCGGCGCGGTCCATCAGGTCCGTGGGATGACATTGCTGGCAGGAGGCCTTGACGTCTGAGAGGGGCGGGACCATGCCGGTGTGCGCCTCGTCTTTGTCTGTGGCCTGGCTGTTGCCTGCGTGGCAGATGTAGCAGAAATCGCCAAAGGCATGTGCCTGGTGCCAGGACGTGCCGTCGTTGTTGACGGGGGCCTCTGCTTGTACCTCGTGACAGTTTTTGCAGGATGAGGCTTGGGAGCCGCACTGGGCGTTGGCATGCTGCGTGGGCCAGAAGATCAGCAGGCTGCTTACCAGCAGAATGCCCAGCAGGATGGGGATCAGGAAGTGAAGTTTGCGGAATTGCATTGCTCCTCCAAAATTATGGGATGGGGTGTACATAATGGAAGCGGCCTGTCAGTCCGCCTCTGTTTTTTCGATCAGGTTTGCGCGGTAGGATATTCGGTCGCGCAAAACGGCGCGCAACGTGTCGAGCGCCTCGATCAATCGTTGGTCAGACAGATGGTAGACGATGTTCACTCCTTGTCGGATGGGATACACCAGGCCGCGTTCCCGCAAGATTTTGAGATGACGGGATGCGGTGGGCTGGGAAATTGCCAGGATATTGGCCAGTTCGGTGACGTTGTGCGGACTTTCGGCCAGGGCATATAGGATCAAAATGCGGTTCGTTTCTGCCAGCGCAGAGCAAATCTCCGCATGTAGGTGGGTGATATCCTCATGTAAGTTGCCTGCCATTGGGTTCGCCTTTGCTTGCATAAGCATATATGTATGTATGTGAATATATAAACAACACATACTTTAGCACCCACCCTCGTGTACAGCTAGTGTAAATCATCACAATGACAAGTGTATAATGTCATAATGTAACAAAAAAATGACATTATACGCCTGCGTTTGTCCGAGAGCAGGTGGCGTTAAAATAAAAACCGCTCTCGCGGTTGCAGAGAGCGGTTTTTAAGTGGGGGTGTTTTGTCTTAGATGAAGATGATCTGCGCGCCTTCGGTCATGTCCATGAAATCGCCTGCGGTGACGATGCCGTCCAGCTCGTCCAGGAAGTCTTCTTCCTTCATGTCGAACATATCCACGGTCATCTTGCAGCCGTACAGGTGAGCGCCAGCGTCGTGGAGCATTTCAATGTACTCGCGGACGGGGGGCACTTCGAGTTCATCCATTTTCTTCTTCATGAACCAACTTGCGAAAGCTGTCATGCCGGGCAGGGCGCCCATAACGTTGGGGATGCCCAGGTTGCCGGTTGGCAGGCCCATCATGCTGAGCTTGAAGCTGGTGTTGGCTACAGGGGCGAGTTCCAGCTTGTCGACGCGCTTTTTGTTGACCAGGTCCAGCCCCCAGAAGGTGAAGAAGATGGTTACGTCGATGCCGTTGCCCAAGGCAGCCCAGCTCATGATCAGGGCGGGGTAAGCCATGTCCAGATCACCTTTGGAGCAAATGAACGCGATCTTGCGGTTTTCGTCTGCCATTGCAAAACTCCTTATGTTGGATGTGGATGGAAATTAAACGCAACCTTCGGGTTTGCCGAGGCCTGCGATCTTGGCAACTTTCTTGGCCGGGCCCTTGGGGAACAGGCCAAACAGTTCCTTGGTCGTGATGCCGACTCCCTTGGTGATCTGACGCAGGGTGGGTGCTTTGCCGGAGTCTTTGGCGCTTTCGCGGCAGAACTCGATGACTTTCCAATGTGCGTCGGTGAGCTCGATGCCTTCCTTTTTTGCCAACTCGACCGCGATCTCTTTGTTCCATACGTTGGGGTCGGTCATATATCCTTCGTCGTTGAAAGCGATATTGTCTAGAGCCATGGTATTCTCCTTGTATAAAGTTGTTTGGTGGGTTGCTTTCGATTCCCTTGTTTAATTTGAAGAGGGTGTGGGCGGTTGCTCTCCGAGCGCTTTGAGCAGGTTGAGCATCCGGGCCATGCCCTTGCGGACTTGGGGGCTGCCCATTTCCTTGAGCAATTTCCACGCGGATATGTTCTCGTCTGCCGCGGGCGTTTCGCGGATGGCCTCTACGCTTTGGTTTGCCAGTGCCATGATCTCAGGTTGGGTCATGTTGCGGACGGTCTTCAAAATGGTCACAACGTTGTCTGCCAGGGCGCGTACGTCGTCTTCTTCAAATTCTGTGACGACGCGCTCCACGATGCGCCAGCCCTCGCGGGCGAAAGCGAAGTAGCCCTCGCGTTCGAGACGGTCGAGTTCTCCAACGGCCTGATTGAACATCGGTTTGCTCAAGCGGTTGAGCTCCTCGCCCAAATCCATCATGGATTCGAGCTGATCCAGCCCTTTGAGCAGCAGGTGCGTGTCGCGCAGCAGGCGTTTGAGCAGGAAGAGCAGGTCTTCGAGTGTGAATTCGTATCCGATTTCGGCCAATTCGTCAATCGAGATTTTGACCATCTGGTTGGCGATGGGGATCAGGTCGCTCTTCAGTTCATCGAGTTCTTCCTGGCGGCGGCGCTGCTCACCGAGATGGTCTTCGATGCGGTCGAGCCGCGTCATGAGTTGGGCGAATTGTTCCTGGGTGATTGGGGCGTCGGTCATAGCGTGCCTCCTAGGCCCACTTCCCGGCCATGCTCATCTGTGATTCGAAGGGCATTTCGCCGCCTTTGAGCAGGATGTTCCAATACATCCAGCGGAACATCATCTTGCCCCAGTGGTTGGTGTGCGATTCCTGCAGCAGCGAGAAAGGTCCGAAGCCGGGCAGGGGGTACTTGCCGGGCAATGGTTCCACATCGTAGTTGAAGTCGATCAGCACGCCTTTTTCGAAGCCAGACTCAATGTAGCAGTTGGCGTGTCCATCGAATTTGGGCAGCGGATCCAGGCCCTCCATGTGGCGCAGGATGTTCTCGATGACCACGTCCAGCATGAAGTGGGCCACCGAGCCGGCCTTGGATGCGGGGACGTTCCCGGCGTCGCCAATGATCCAGACGTTTTCCCACTTATCGGTTTGCAGGGTGTGTTTGTTGGTCGGGACGAAGTTGAGTTCGTCGCCCATGCCGGAGTTGCCAATGACCTCGGCGCCCATGTTGGTCGGGATGGTGACCAGCAGGTCGTAGGCGATTTCCTTCTCGTCATAGGAGCGGATGACCTGTTTCGTGGTATCCACCTCCATGATGTTGAAGTCGGCTTCTAGGGCGACGCCCTTGTCGTCCAGCATGCCGCCCAGGACGGAGGACGCGCGCGGTTTGGTGAACGCGCCGGGCAGCGGTGTAGCGAAGACGATCTCGACTTTGTCGCGGATGCCGCGCTCCTGGAAGAACCAGTCTGCCAGGAAGAGGAATTCCAGCGGCGCGACGGGGCATTTGATGGGCATCTCGGCGATGTTGAGCACCATGCGTCCGCCCTTCCAGTACTTGAGGAAGTTGGACAACTCTGTGGCGCCTTCCAGGGTGTAGAAGGGGAAGATGTTTTTCAACCAGGAAGCCTCGTCGTCTAGGCCGGGGGTCTCTTCGGGGTGAATATGACTGCCGGTGGAAATGACGAGATAGTCGTAGTTGATGGTTTTCTTGGCCTTGCCCAGTCGGACGCGATTCTTTTCCGGTTCGATCAGTTCAATGTCGGAAAAGATCACCTCCACTTGGGGAGGCAGGAAGTTGCGCTTGGGCTTTACAACTTCATTGGGGGAGTAAATGCCGAAAGGGATGAACAAGAAGCCGGGTTGATAGTAGTGTTTTTCGTCCCGGTCAACGATGATGATGCGCCACTCTTGCGGGTCGAGCGCCGCAGCCATTTTATTGGCGACCATTGTGCCGCCGGTGCCAGCTCCGAGAATGAGAAAGGTTTTCATAGGTTCTCCTTGTATAGTGGTGGGGATGATTTAACGTGTGTTGATGGTGGACGCGATTTGCGCTTGTTCTGTCAGCTTGTCTGCCATCATTGCTCGCAAAATGTCCAACGCCTCGATGACGCGCGGGTCCGCCAGTCGGTAATATACAAATTGCCCTTTGCGTTGGGCTATCACCAGTCCGCGTTCGCGCAAAATTTTGAGATGGCGGGAGACAGTAGGTTGGGGAAGTTCAGCGTGCTTGGAAAGTTCATTTACGCTGCGAGGCGATTCGGCCAGTGCGTAGAGCAGCAGGATGCGAATGGGATCTGCCAGCCCGTTGCAAATGTGGGCGTGAAGTTGGTTGACTTCTTCTCGAAGGTTGTTTTCCATACGGATTTCCTGGTAAATATGAAAATTCGGACTTGCGCATATGTGCACAAGATTTCTTGCTTGACTCTAGCAGGTTTCGCCGCCAGCACCTAGTGTAATTCGTCACAAACGGGCGTAACAAATGTCACACGGGTAATTCCACCCAAATACTCGTATTACACCTTGTCTCTCTCTGCTTGCCCAAAAAGCGAAAAGTCGTAAATTCCCGCGAAAAAAGAGTGAGGTGTGGTAGGATTAAAACGGACACAGATTGGGAAGGTGGCTTTAATGGATTTGTACAAAAAAGATGCACTCTCTGTTAACGTAGGAACCCGGCTGCGTGAATTGCGCACTGAGCGGCGCATCTCTATTCGTGGGTTGGCGCAGCTGAGCGGCCTCTCCGCAAATGCCTTGAGCATGATCGAGCGGGGGAAAACTTCGCCTTCTGTGAGCACACTGTACAAATTGGCGGACGCCTTGGGACTCCCGATCACCACTTTTTTTGGCGAAGAGCGGGAGAAGGAGTCGGTCGTTTTTTTGCAAGCAGACGAGCGAACGCGCGTTCCGTTTCTACGCGGAACCTGGGAGGGCTTGGGCGGTGAACATTTCACTGGTCGCGTGGAGCCTTTTGTGCTGACTTTGGAGAGCGGCGCAAACAGCGGCCCTCACACGATGGTGCACACCGGGCATGAATTTGTGATTTGCCTGCGCGGGACGCTGGAATACCAGGTTGAGGATAAATACTATACCCTTAAACCTGGCGACAGCCTTATGTTTTCGGCCCATTTGCGTCATCGCTGGCGCAACGCTGGGGGGACTGTAACGAACGCACTTTTCCTGCTCTCCGGTTTTTCAGAGGGCGAGCGCCCGACCGCCATGCACATGGCGAAGGAGCGCGGCGCCTCTTCCTGACAGTAGGTACGCGTTAAAAAAAGACAGCGGATGCGATCGCATCCGCTGTCTTTTTTTAGTCGGTGCAGTTGATTACGTGTACATGCCCCAGTCTAGGGCGGAGGCATCTTCCATCATCGAGAAATCCCATGGCTCCATGCCCAGGTCTACGGTCACCGGTTTGTTGAGGGCTTCTTGCGCCTTTTGACGGGTGGCTTCGATCATTGCCGGGCCGTAAGGACAGAAGGGCGTGGTCAGGATCATGTGCAGTTTGACAACGCCGTCTTCAACGTCGACTTGGCGGATCAGTCCCAATTGGATGATGCTCATGCCAATTTCCGGATCGATAACTTGCGCCAGCCCCTCGCGCAACGGCTCGACCAGGTCGGGATGCGTCTCGTGGATGTTCCAGATGATTTGATTGTTTTCGTTTTCGCTCATTTGGTTTGTTCCGTAAGGTTAGGTTCAACGACGTACGTGCAGTGCGCGTCGCCGCTCAAAATGCATTGTATCTTTTCGGCTGGCAGGGCCAGTATTTTCGAGATCAAGGTTTGGTCCACGGTGCAGATTTCAGGGTGGTTCTGACCAATTTTATAATAGGGGCAACTGATTTCGTGAATGTGGTACTGCTCACCGGATTTTTCCCACTCGATGGTGAAGCCTTCCTCGGCCAAAAGGTCTTTGACCAGCTCCAGCCGCTCTTCCATGCTCAGGCCTTGCATCTGGTCGGCATATTCTTCCGCCAGAGAGACGGCGATCTGCGAGAACAATTCGCCGATGAGCGGTGTGGGCATGGTCTCTTTTAGCTGGTTGAGCAGTCGGCTGGTCAGACGCAGGTAACGGGTCGGGAATTGCTCCGCCCCGGCGTCGGTCAGGGAGTAGATCAGGCGCGGCCGCCCGACGCCGTGCCGCTCTTCCTCTGCAGAGATCAATCCACTTGCCTGCAGGTTGGATAGGTGGTGTCGGACGGAGATGGGGTTAATGCCCACCGCCTCGGCCAAATCGTTGATGGTCGAGCGGGGATGCTTGAGCAGGGTTTTCAGAATACGGTCGCGCGTGCTTGTCATGTTTGTTTTGTCCCCTTCGTCCAAGTCTTGGGGAGCTTGGGCGAAGGGGTAGGGTGCTGCCTGGCTGGAGTATAACAGCCCCTTTTGACTTTGTCAATATACTAGAAAATTATCATAAATATTGACACATTTTGTCTCGCGTGCTATAATGCCGCATGGCCTTGCCGGGCCTTAAATTTTTTCAAAAACCGCCGCAGGGCGTTATTTTTCCAGGAGATTACATGTCTGAACTGGTTATCAAAAACCTACACGTCAGCATCGAGGGCAAGGAAATTCTCAAAGGCCTCGATCTGACGCTCAAGCAGGGCGAAGTCCACGCCATTATGGGCCCTAACGGAACGGGCAAGTCGACATTGGCCTATGCGTTGATGGGACACCCGCGTTACGAGGTGACGGAAGGGGAGATTTTGTTCAAGGGGCGGAACATTCTCGGTCTGGCCGCGGACGAACGCTCCCGCCAGGGGCTGTTCCTGGCTTTTCAGTATCCGGTTGCCATTCCGGGTGTGACCGTTGCCAACTTCCTGCGGACGGCGCTCAACGCCCGTCGTCGCGCCGAAAACCCGGACGACAAGGGCATCTCCATCCTTGAGTTCCGCAAAATGCTGAAGGCCAAGATGGACCTGTTGAAGATGGATCACGCCTTCGCCGGCCGCTATCTCAACGATGGCTTTTCTGGCGGCGAGAAGAAGCGGGCCGAGATCCTGCAAATGGCCACCCTGGTACCGGAGATCGCCATCCTGGATGAGACCGATTCGGGGCTGGACATCGACGCGCTGCGGATCGTCTCCGAAGGCGTCAATGCGCTGACGGGACCCGACCTGGGTGTGCTGATCATCACGCATTATCAGCGTTTGCTGAACTACATCAAACCGAATTTTGTTCACATCATGTTCAATGGCCGCATCGTCGAATCCGGCGGACCGGAACTGGCGCTGCGCCTGGAAGAACAGGGGTACGACTGGATCCGGGAGAAATACGAAGAAGTCCCCGCGTAATTTATTGGTAGGAGATTGGCATGAGCGCTACTGATGCACAGGTCCTGGATGGATTGGGGCAATACAAATACGGGTTCAAAGACCCGGAAAACTATGTCTTCAAGTCGGGCAAGGGATTGACCCGCGAAATCGTCGAGCAGATTTCGGCCATGAAAGATGAGCCGCAATGGATGCTCGACTTCCGCTTGAAGGCGCTGGAACATTTCTTGCAGCGCCCGATGCCGAATTGGGGCCCGGACCTGTCGGAACTGGATTTGGATGACATTTACTATTATGTCAAACCGACCGAAAAATCGGAGAAAGACTGGGACGACGTCCCGGACGATATCAAGAATACCTTCGACCGTTTGGGCATCCCCGAGGCCGAGCAAAAGTTCCTGGCCGGCGTCGGCGCGCAGTACGAGTCCGAGATGGTCTACCACTCGATCCAGGAACATCTCGAAAAACAGGGCGTGATCTTCCTGTCCATCGAGGATGGTTTGCGCGAGCACCCCGACTTGTTCCGCGAGTATTTCGGCACGGTGATCCCGATCGAGGACAACAAGTTCGCCGCCCTGAACTCGGCGGTCTGGTCGGGCGGCTCGTTCGTCTACGTGCCAAAGGGCGTCAAGGTCGATTTGCCGCTGCAGGCTTACTTCCGCCTGAACATCGCCAACGTGGGGCAGTTCGAACGCACGCTCATTATCGTGGACGAGGGCGCGCAGGTCCATTACGTGGAAGGCTGCACCGCGCCGCAGTACACGACCAACTCGTTCCACTCCGGCGTGATCGAGATCGTGGTCAAGGAAGGGGCGCGCTCGCGCTACTCCACCATCCAGAACTGGTCTACCAACGTTTATAACCTGGTCACCCAGCGGGCGATGGTGTTCAGGAACGCCACGCACGAATGGGTGGATGCCAACCTGGGCTCCAAGGTGACCATGAAGTACCCGTCCTGCTACCTGATGGAACCCGGCGCGCACGGTGAAATGCTTTCGATGGCCTTTGCCGTCACGGGTCAGGTCCAGGATGCAGGCTCGAAGATGGTCCATTTCGCGCCCAACACCACCAGCAAGATCGTCTCCAAGTCGATCAGCAAGGGCAGCGGACGGGCCTCCTATCGCGGGCTGGTCAAGGTTTACAAGGGGTCGCATGGCGTGCGCTCCAGCGTGGTCTGTGACGCGCTGCTGCTGGACGAGAATTCGCGTTCGGATACCTATCCCTATATCGAGATCGACGATGATGACGTCACCATCGGCCACGAGGCATCGGTCTCGAGGGTCGGCGAAGAGCAGCTCTTTTACCTGATGAGCCGCGGCCTGAGCGAAGAGGAAGCCACGACGATGGTGGTCTCCGGTTTCATCGAGCCGCTGGTCAAGGAACTGCCGATGGAATATGCGGTCGAAATGAACCGCCTGATCCAGTTGCAAATGGAAGGGTCGGTCGGGTAACGCCATGGCTGAGAACAAACCCAAAGTCGTTGTTTCTTCCCGCCGACGCAGTGCGGTCCGGGAATTCAAATTCACGGCGCAGGGCGTCCAGGCTTTTGGGGCGGGCGCTTTTGCCGATTACCGCCAGAAGGCCTGGGAGACGTACCAATCCCTGGCCCTGCCGACGACCCGCGAAGAGGCCTGGCGACGGACCGACCTGCGGTCCCTGCCGGTTGGTGATTTTCGCTTGCCCG
>JAADGN010000078.1 GCA_013152325.1 Chloroflexota bacterium | reverse complement strand
AGTTCGGGGTGCCTGTGGAAGTCGCGGCGCAGGGATTGCGTATAATCGAAAAGGGCTTGGGCTTCGGTGAGAAAGTCGGGCATGTGGGGTCCAGTTTGAAGTCGACGGGTGAATGGGGGCGTTCAACCGAGCGGGATACGACGAAAGCGCTCCTCGTAGCGGAGAGCTTTGCCCCGGTCATCTCCAGGTTTGCCGCGGGCGCGCATCCGCTCGATCAATTTTCCGGGATCGGGAATCTGGCTCTTGTGAGCCAGGATGGCCTGCAGTTTGATCTCCCAGGTCTTGGTCACGTCGAGAATGGTGTTGGGCTGGGAGGTCAGCGAGACCCAGACCTCGCGCGGCGTGTGCGGCTCCAGTCCCTCGGCCAGCAGTTCGGGGAAATAACGCGGGTTGCCGGCGGCGGGAAAAGCCGCGTCCAGGACGACCTGTCCGGCCGCGCGGTGATCGGGGTGGTTCAAGCGGTAGGAGTTGCTGGGAAAGAGGTTGGTCGGATCGCAGGTGACCAGGATGTCCGGTTTCACTTCCCGGATGATGCGGGTCACGTCCCGGCGCAGGGCCAGGTCCGGGACCAGGTAGCCGTCCGGGCGGTCCAGGATGTGAACCGCTTCCGCGCCGATGATCCTGGCGGCGGCGTTTTGCTCACCACGCCGGATGCGGCACAATTCGTCCGCGGAGATATCCGGATCGTTCGAGCCTTTGTTGCCGCAGGTCAGCAGGTAGTAGGTGATGTGGTGTCCGGCGCGTGCCCAGCGAGCGAGGGTCGCGCCACAAAAAAACTCCGGGTCATCCGGATGGGCGAGAACGACCAGGATGTTTTGGGGTGCAGACCAGTCCAGATCAGGGGCAGTGTTCATGATGTTTTCAGGGCTTCTTGTGTGGATGGGCATTCAACCATGCGCCCAGGTTCTGGCGGACGGGTTTTTTCATCCCTGCCTCCGGGCGATTGGCGTCAAAAGTAACGAGAATTTCTCGGCGGAATGAGCTTTTGCTCTTGGCAACCAACACAGTTGCTGGGCGGCGACTGCATAACCCGCCCTTCGACTGCGCTCCCGTTGGTCGCTCCGCTCAGGAACTGTCTGCGCCAGGAAGAAGATCATTGCAACAATTTGGGGAACTCCAATTGCCGTTACCGCGCTTCAATTTTTGGACGGACCCTTGTTGTTTTTGCCACAGTCGCAGTCCCCGTTTTCGTGTTTGTCACAGGGTTGTGCGGCCTTGCGGCGCAGGGCTTCGCGCTCGTCCCAGGGCTCGATCTCGTCACGACGATATTGGTGGCGGATGCCCCGCTCCTCGCCATCCAACTGGACGACGACCATCCCTGTCAGCGGCAATACGTCGATGACCTTGCCCTCGCCTTGCGGGGTGACGACGCGTTTTTTGCGCTTGGGCAGGGTCTTGCGGGCTTTGACGTACGCTTCGTACTCGTAAAGCAGGCAGCAGCGCAGGCGTCCGCACATGCCGGTGATCTCGGAGGGGGAGAGTGAGATGCCCTGTCCTTTTGCCATCTTGATCGAGATGGGGCTGAACTCGGTCAGGAACTTGGAGCAGCAGCGTGTTTCCATGCCGCAGGCGCCCATGCCGCCCAGGATTTTGGCCACATCGCGCGGGCCGATCTGACGCATTTCCACTTTGGTCGGGGCGTATTTTTTCTGCATGGATTGGCGCAGGGCTTTGAGATCGACCTTTTCTTCGCCCTCGCTGCTGTAGAGATACGTCAGCCGCGAACCGTCGTAGTTGAATTCGGCGGCGACGATCTTGACGTTGGGAATCTTCAACTCGGCTGCGCGAGCGCGGCAATTGATCATGGCCTCGGTCTGTTTGTTCTGCCAGGTCTGAAGCAGGATCAGGTCGCGCGGGGTGGCGCGGCGGAGCACCTTCTTGAAGCCGCCGTTGGGCGCTGGCGGGGCTTTTTTGAAGCGCTGAACGACTTCCCCCAGGTGTTTGCCGCGCGTCGTATCCACGATGACGTATTCGCCGACCCGCACATCGGGGACGGCGCGGCTGTCAAAGTGATAGACTTTGCCGATTTTCGTAAAACGTACACCGATAATGTTTGATTGCATGGCTGCTATTATACCGTAAGCACAACAGGACGGGATGTCAAACCCCGCCCTGTGTTGTCTTCCTGTCCGGCAGCTATCCCAAAAAAGCGTAGCAGCGGCGACCTTTGGTCGTATTTGCCGGCTGACCTTTGCGGGATGCTATGCCGTGCGAATCCGTTGCTGCAAAAGAATTTTCGGATAGGTATTTATTCGACGACGTTGATGGACGGCGCGTTGTTGCCTCCCAGCGCAGCCATGCTGACCTTGGCAGCCACAGTTTGGGCGATCTCCGTCATGGCTTTGGCCGCATCGGAATCCGGTTTGGCGACGATGGCCGGTTTGCCCTGGTCTCCGGCCAGACGGACGAAGGCGTCCATCGGCACCGCGCCTAGGAAGGGAACTTCAGCTGCCTGGGCGAGTCTCTCGCCGCCGCCTTCTCCAAATACATCGCCGACCATGTTTTCGATCACGCCCAGGAGCGGGACTTCCAACTGGCGGAACATTTCCAGGCCGCGGCTGGCGTCTTCGAGCGAGACGACTTGCGGCAGGGTGACGATGATCGCGCCGCTCAGGGGCAGGGACTGCGCCAGGCTGAGCGCCGCGTCGCCGGTTCCGGGCGGCAGGTCGACGATCAGGTAGTCGAGTTCGCCCCAATCCACATCGCTCAGGAATTGGCGGATGGCCGAGTTGAGCATTGGGCCGCGCCAGATAAGCGGCTGGCCGGGCTTGACCAGGAAGCCCATCGACATCAACTTGACGCCGTGCGCCTCGGCGGGGACAAGCTTGTCGCCGCGCGGGGTGGGCAGGCGTTCCACGCCCATCATGGTGGGGATGTTGGGGCCGTAGATGTCGGCGTCCATCAGGCCGACGCGGGCGCCGCTCTTTGCCAGCGCCACCGCCAGGTTGACGGCGATCGTGCTCTTGCCGACGCCGCCCTTGCCCGATCCGACCGCGATGGCGTTGCGGATGGGCGTTTCCACCAGTCCGCGCATCCGGCCGTCGTTGGGGACGTCGGAGCCCATCTTGATTTCCACGTTCTTGACGCCGGGAACGGTCAGCGCGGCGGCTTTGGCTTCTTCCCGAATGCGACCCTGCAGGGGGCAGGCCGGCGTGGTCAGCATGATGGTGAAGCTCACGCTGTCGCCGTCGACGGTCAGGTCACGGATCATGTTGAGCGTGACCAGGTCTTGGTGCAGTTCGGGCTCCTGGACTTTGCCTAACGCGGCCAGGAGCGCTTCCTTGGTGGGTTTTTCTGTCATGGTTTTTTACCGATCAAACTTTCTTTTGCAGGTATTGCTCGACTTCCGTACGTGCGGTCTGGTACATTTCGAGCAGTTCTTGGTCTGAGCCGCGATAGCGCCGGAGCGCTTGTTTGGCGCAGCGTTCGCATCCGTGCAGCGCGCGGTAGGTATCAGGCTTGCAGCGGGCACAGTTGTTCAGGCGCACCATCAGCAAAACGAAGGCCAACTGTGCGACGGATGTCTCGTCTGCTGTCGTGACCTGTTTTACCAGCGCCTGCCAGGACGGGCCGCGTACGTCGCACAGCACGGGGATGATGTGCGGCGGAAAGAGCAGGTCTGTACCGTGGGGAGACATCAGGTTGAAGGTTGGAAAGCATCAGGTTGAAGGGACGGGTTTTTCCCTATACCCTTCAACCTGGAACCCATGATGGTGGGTCTGCAATCGGTCAGGCTGCTTTGTTGGCCCGGGCGGCTGCTTTGGCAGCCTTGGCGGCTTCTTTGGCTTTACGGGCTTCTTCCTCGCGCGTGTTGTTGATTGGGCGGATCTCCGCGTAGTAGGCGGCGGACTTCATCAGCCGCTCCTTGTCGAAGATGTTGGTTGCCATGCGGTCGTACGAAGCCAATTCGTAGTCATGGTCCATCTTGATCGCGTCGAACGGGCAGTACTCGGCGCACAGGCCGCAGTTCATGCAGACGTCCACGTCGATGTAGAACTCCGCCGGGGCCGGGACCGGGCGTCCGGTCTTCGGATCGCTGGTGCGGGTGATCCAGATGCACTGCGGCGGACAGACCTTGGCGCAGATCCCGCAGGACGTGCAGCGGATCTCCTTTTCGCCGTTCTCGCCTTCGTCGTACACCAGGAAGGGGATGAAGCGGAACTCTTCCGGCAGGGGCAGCTTTTCTTCCGGATACTGGATGGTGAAGATGCCGCGCGCGTCCTTGCTGGAGCGGTGGGCGATGCCCTCGGCGGTGTAGTACCGTTTCCCCAGCCATTTGATGTCGTCCAGGTACGTATCTGCGAAGCGTTTCAGGGTAACGCCCAAACCTTTGAGAATACCTTTTCCGTACATGCTCTACTCCCTTTACCGGTCAGTTTCGCCGAGCACGATGTCGATGGAGCCCAAGACGGCGACGATGTCGGCCACTTTCAGGCCGGTGCACATCGGGCCAAAGGCGGTCAGGTTGATGAAGGATGGGGCGCGGACGTGATAGCGCCACGGGTTTGGCTTGCCGTTCGAGACGACGTAGAAACCGAGTTCGCCTTTCGGCCCTTCGACGCGTCCGTACGCTTCGCCCGCCGGGACCCGAACCTGGTACTGCGGTTTGCCGGTCTGGATCGGCCCTTCCGGTATTTGCTCCACCGCCTGCTGGACGATACGCAGGGACTGGCGAATCTCGTCCAGGCGGATCAGGTAACGGTCGTAGATGTCGCCGTTGTAGCGCACGGCCACATCGAAGTCGAAGCGGTCGTAGATGCTGTAGGGGTCGGCGCGGCGGATGTCGTAGGGCACGCCGGATGCACGCAGCATGGGGCCGGCGGCCGAATATTTGATGGCCTCTTCTGTGGTCAGGATGCCCTGTCCGACACAGCGCGAACGCACGATCTCGTTTTCGGTCAGGAAGCGGTCGATCTCGTCCACTTTGCGCGGCAGGCGGTCGAAGGCCAGGCCGCGGATCATCTCGAGCGTGCCTTCCGGCAGGTCGCGCGTCAGGCCGCCGAAGCGGAAGTAGTTGCACATCATGCGCGAGCCGGAGACGGCCTCGAAAATGTCCAGCACCAGTTCGCGCTCTTCGATGGCATACAGCGAGGGCGTGAAGAAGGCGCCCAGGTCGTTCAGGAACATGCCGATGGCGAAGAGATGGTTCTGGATTCGGGTCAGCTCTGCCATGATCACGCGGATGTACTCGGCGCGTTCGGGCACTTCGACGTTCATCAATTTCTCGACGGCCAGGGCATATCCGAAGTTGTTGCTCATCGCGGCGAGATAGTCGAGCCGGTCGGTGAAGGGCATGTTTTGCAGGTACGTGTTGCGTTCGCCGATCTTCTCGTGGTTGCGGTGCAGGTAGCCCATGACGGGCTTCAGGCTGACGATGGTCTCGCCATCCAGGACGGCGGCCACGCGGAACACGCCGTGCGTGGAGGGGTGCTGCGGCCCGAGGTTGATGACGATGTGGTCGGTCTTCAGGCCGGTCTCGTCGGTCTCTTCGTATTCGGCCAATGCGCCGTACAGGGCGTTTTCGCCTTCGGGAACCCATTTTTCGGGGTCGAAGTTTTCGGGATATTTCACGTTCGCGCCGAAGGGATTTTTCTCCTCCGCGCGGTGAACTTCTCCGCTCGGCCAGCGGGATTTGAAGGGTTTGGTCTCGGCTTCGTAGTAGGCTTCCTGCCAGTCCTTGCGCAGGGGATGACCTGCAAAACCTTCCCACAGCAGGATGCGGCGCAGGTCGGGGTGGCCGGTGAATTCGATGCCCAGCAGGTCCCAGGCTTCACGCTCCTGGAATTCCGCGCCCGGGTAGACCGGAACCAGCGAGGGGACGACGGCCTTGTCTCGCGGCACCTGGACTTTGAATACCAGGCCGGGGCCGCCGGTGGTCTTGTAGGCGTGGTAGACGACTTCCATCTTCTCTTCCGGTAGGTAGTCCACGCCGGTGACGGAGGAGAGGTAGTCGTAGCCGAACTCGTCGCGCAGTGCGGTGGCGAACTCGACCAGTTTGTCGGCTGCGACGATCCAGCCGGAGTAGCCCTTCCGTTCGTCGGGGGTGACAGCGTCGGGGAAACGGGCAGCCAGGTCAAGGGTCAGGGGTTGAACGGGTGTGGTCATGTCAGTCTCCCTCAGGCCTCTTCGGCCGCTTTTTTGATGTTGGGCAAATCTTGCTGTCTGATCAAATCAGGCCCCAGGAGAGGGATCGGAATGGCCTCGAGCGCGCCCTTTTGGTACCAGCGCACCTGTTTGATGGATTGTTTGTCGATCTTCTCTTGCAGTTTGATCAGGCCGTTCAGCAACGCCTGCGGGGTGGGCGGGCAGCCGGGGATGTAGACGTCGACCGGGATGAGTTTGTCCACGCCGGAGACGACGTTGTAGCCCTCTTTGAAGGGGCCGCCGCCCGATGCGCACGCGCCCATGGCGATGACGTATTTGGGTTCCGGCATCTGGTTGTAGAGACGCACGATGGTGGGCGCCATCTTTTTGGTTACCGTGCCGGAGACCAGCATCAGGTCGCTCTGGCGCGGGCTGGGGCGCATGACCTCCATCCCGAAACGGGAAAGGTCGTAGCGGCTGGCAGCCGTGCAGATCATTTCGATGGCGCAGCAGGCCAGGCCGAACATCATCGGCCAGACGGAGGAGCGCCGCCCCCAGTTATAGATGCGGTCGAGCGTGGTGATCGAGACCGCGCCTTGCATCTCTGGCGGGATGCCGTAACCGGGGGAGTTAAGTTCTTTACTGTCCATGAATTATCTCCTCGAACCAATCTTGATAAATCGCTGCAAGGATGTCGTCGTTGGCGAGCGCCGGATCATCCTCGAATTGCCTCAGTTGGAGTGTCCATTCGTGGATCATGCCGATGGACACGTCTTGCAGATCGACTTCCGGGTGGGCCTGCTTGAGCGCCAGCGCAATGGCGTAAGTGGCCTCCCAGGTCAGCGGGTCACTCATTGGGTTCTCGCTTAATTTGCGCGGCAAGCCCCTCTTTGCGGGGGAACCGCCTGCCCCGTTCAGGGGGCGCGCAACGATATAACACGAGCGGGATTATAGCGGCGGCGGGGGTTCGTGTCAACCGAATTACGAAAATATATATTTGCAAAAATAAATTAGTGAGTATAATCACCTTATGAGTATGACAACTGCCCGCCAACGGGTGCTCAATTATTTGCGCAAGCGGCGTACTGTTTCGGCGGCCGATATCAGCCGCGATTTGGGGATGACGCAGGCCAACGCACGCCATCATTTGGCCATTCTGGAGGAAACCGGCCTGGTGGAGGTGGTCGGTCGGCGGCAGGGCGGACGGCGCGGACGTCCCGTGAAGCTCTATGGACTTGGCCGCGTCGTGTTGGGCGACGGCCTGGACGTGTTGGCGAGCCGCTTGCTGGACGAGTGGCTGGATTCCGTTTCGGACGCGGAAAAGGCCTCTCGCCTGAAAAGGCTGGCCCGGCGATTCGCTGGGGATGCCCAATGCGAACCCTCCGCCTCGCCGATGCGCCGCCTTACCGCGACGGTGGCGCGGTTGAACGAATTGGGCTACCAGGCTCGCTGGGAGGCCCACGCCGACGGCCCGCGCGTCATTCTGGGGCTTTGCCCTTACGCGGCGATCATCGCGAAGCATCCCGAACTGTGCCAGATGGACGCCGCCCTGCTGACGGATTGCCTCGCCCAGCGCGTGACCCAGCTCGCCAAGCTGGAGGGCGAGGAGGGCGGCAGGCCCCATTGTGTTTTTGGAGAAAGGCGCTGAGTGCACAGACCTCCGAGGTCTCAAAGACCTCGGAGGTCTGTGGGACATCTTACCCCCAACCTTTGGGTATTCGATAATTGACCACGTTCCGTTTGGGATAGGACTTGATCCAGACCGCGTTGCTCTGGTTGCCGCCCAGGGCGCGCACGCGGTCGCCGCACTCGCCCAGATAGAAGGCCACGTGCTGGCCGCCGTCGTCCCATTCGAAGGTAACCACGCAGCCGCGGCGCGGCGTTTTGATCTCCTCGCCCCATGCCATCCAGGGGTAAACAGTTGCCCAGCCAGTTGGCTCTATGCCAGCTTGCTCAACGCACCAATTGACAAAAGCGGCGCACCATTCGGTCTCATCGGGGAGGAAAGGGTATTCGCGCAGGTTGGTGCTGGCCATATATTCCAGGATACGCGGATTGTTCGGCGCGCCGGGAAATTCGCGCAGGCCGAGGTCGTTGAAGGCGATCGGCATCCAGGGGAACTCCTCGTCTTCCCGTAAGGTTGCCGTCTCGCCCAGGCTGACCAGGTATTTCGGCTCGCACCAGCCGATCAGTCCGCGCACGGTGACGCTTTTCTTCCACTTGCCGTCCGCTGAAATCTCAAGTACGTTGACGGTCTCTTCCTGGGTGAGCTGTGCGAGCACAGTGGTGGCGGCGTCCGGCCCGGCGTAAAGCTTGAGCGTGTTGGTAATGCAGCGATGGAAGCCGGTTGCCGACGCGTTATCCCTTGCGTCGCTTTCGATGCCTCCCAGGCAATACAAATACTCGCCGGCGCACCAGCCGACCAGGCCGTTTTCCGTGCGAACCTGATACCAGCTTTTGTCTGCGGATGAATCGACCGCGGCGACGATCTCGTCCTGCTTCAAAAGCCCGATGGATTCATGGTTGGTGGCCGGCCCGGCGCGCAGGTGCAGCGCCTGCGCTGTGACCCGGAATTGTCCTGTGGTGGGGTCGGGTTCGAATGGGGGCTTGTCGGGGCCCAAACTGAACAAATATTTGCTCGAACACCAGCCGACCAGGCCGCTGTTCAGGCGGACTTGTTTCCAATTCCCGTCCGGGGATGAGCCAAGCGCGGCGACGACATTTCCCTCCCTCAGGTAGCCGATGGCTTTGTAGCCGGTTCCCGGCCCCTCGCGGACATAGAGCGCGTAAGCCGTCACGCGATAGTGGCCCGTAGTCGGCTCGGGCGGCGGGACTGTGTCGTCCAAACCGAACAGGTATTTGCCGGAGCACCAGCCGCTCAGACCGTCCGCCCGGCGAACCTGCTTCCAATTCCCGTCCGCGGACGAACTGATGGCGACTACCACATCATCCCGGCTCAGGTAGCCGAGGGCTTTATAGCGGGTTCCCGGCCCCTCGCGGACATAGAGCGCGTAGGCCGTCACCCGATATTGCCCGGCGGCGGGTTCGGGCGGCGTCTCCTCGCCGCTCAGGTCGCGCAGGTATTTGCCGGAAGACCAGCCGCTCAGCCCTGCGGCTGTGCGGATATTTTTCCAGCTTCCATCGGGGGAATCTCCCAGCACGTCTACGACGTCATCTTTATACAGCGCGCCCAGAACCTTGTAGCTCGTGCCCGGCCCTTCCCGAACCCGCAAAGCATACGCCGTCACAATGCTCTTGCCCATATAGTCTCCTTGTTGTCAGCTTGAGCGAGTGATGGCGTAATTATACCTGCTTAGACGGGGCGTTATTCGACGGTGACGCTCTTCGCCAGATTGCGCGGCTGATCCACGTCCAGGCCGCGCAGCGATGAGATGTGATATGCCAGCACCTGCAAGGGGATGCTGGTAATCACCGGCGAGGTCGGGCGCAAGGCGCCAATCGGCGACCGGATCCCAAGCGATGGTGCGCGACTGGGTGATAATCCCGACGCGGTAGCCTGCATCCGCGAGGGTTTTGCCGATGACGGCTGTTCCCATGAAGGGGTTGTCCATATAGCTGTCGCCGCTGACGATGATGATGTCGAGCGCGCCCCAGCCGAGGGATGTCATTTCTTTGCGGGTGGCGGGGAGGAACATGGGGGGTATTCCTCCCTATGTGTGAGTTTCGTCGTTTATAATTGGCGCGATGAAAACACAAGAACATTTCTCGATCTGGTATAAGGCATTCAAGGATGCGTTCTCCCTGGATACTATTCTTGCTGCGGCGGGGACGGCGTATTTTGCCCTTTTTTCTTTTTTCCCTTTCTTTATGCTGATCATTGCCATTGCCAGCCGGTGGTTCGACCCGCTGTGGGTGGAAAGCAAGATCATTACTCAGATGGAGTTTGTTTTGCCGGGAATTGGCGATCTGCTGGGAGAAAACCTCGAAAAGATCATTCAGGGGCGTTTTACGGCGACGGCTTCTGCGTTGGTTCTGCTGGCATGGGCCAGTTCGGCGTTGTTCAGCATTATCACGCGCATTTTGGACAGGATCTGGAATGGGCAGGATGTTCGTTCCAGAATTCGTTATCGAGGGCTGGCGTTGCTTTTCGTCGGCAGTTTGAGCTTGATCGTTTTGCCCATCCTGGTTGTTGGGACTTCAGTCATGCCCCTTTTGAGAAGTGTCAGGCCAGAATTGCCAATTTTTCTCTATCAAGTCCTGGAGATCACTGTCTCCATCTTGTTCAATATCTTGTTGTTTGGCATACTCTATCGGTTTTTGCCCCATGCGGGCCCTGCCTGGCGTGAGGTGTGGATCGGGGCTGTTTCTGCGGGGACTTTATGGGCTGTTGCGAAAAAAATCTTTCTGGGCAACGCCGCCGATTTTCTCTCCAAGTCAAATCTGGTGTATGGGTCGGTGTCGGTTATTGTCGCTTTTTTGGTTTGGGTTTATTTTAGCGGGCTGATATTTTTCTTTGGCGCTCATTTGAGCGTGGGGTATAGTAAGGCTAAAGCGGATCGGGGATAAGCATCAAGCCGGAACGAAGAAAAGCCGAGCGTGAAACGCTCGGCTCTTTTAAATACAGAATACAATGATAAATGCAGAATTACTTCATGCTCACCAAAACCGCTCTGACGGCTCTGCGGAAGAGATAACCTCTCGTGAAGGGATTGTAGAATTCGCAGGTGACGAGGGTCACCCAGTCCAACTCTTCGTGCTGCATGACGGAGCTAACGCGGTTGGGGAGTAAC
>JAADGN010000068.1 GCA_013152325.1 Chloroflexota bacterium | reverse complement strand
CACTGAACTGCCAACGTACCATGAATATGGGCAATATACTTTTGTGTCCAACTGCCCGGATCAACGTGATTAACGTTCAGGCCGAGGCGTAACTGCCTCGGCCTTCCCCATGCATTCACCCAAACCACCTATTGTTGTCCAGCAGCCTCAGGGTGGATTATAATGAGACAAACTTATTATTACAAAATGGTTGAACAAAAAGCACACCGTCACCTGTCACCTTGTTCGACTGTGTTCACGGAGGTAACTATGCGACCCGCAAAACGTATTCTGCAAACAGGCCTTCTCCTGTCCCTGGCATTCCTTACAGCCTGTGGAGGTCAAAAGGAACCGGAACCCACCCCAATCGATCCGATTGCGATCTTTACACAAGCTGCACAGACTGTCGCCGCGCAGATGACGCAAACCGCCCAAGCCGCTGCGCCCACTCCGATGCCGCCCACAGCCACACCAGTCCCGCCGACGGCAACGCTAGTGTCTCTTGCCACAGTCGCCCCATTCAACACCCCCGCACTCACTCCAGGCGTATTCACACCGCTGCCATCCCCGACCCCGTTCAACAATCCTCCTCCCACGCAATCCGGGCCGCTATGCGACGATGCGATCTACGTAGCCGACATTACCATTCCCGACGGCACAAAGCTGAAGCCCGGGGAAGACTTCCAAAAAATATGGCGCGTCCAAAATACCGGCACCTGCACCTGGGACGATGGATACAGCCTGGTATTTGCCTTTGGCGATCCTCTTGACGGCCCGCCCTGGAAAATCACAAAGACAAAAGACTTTGTCGCCCCCGGCGAGACCAAGGATATCGGTATCTGGATGACCGCTCACCTCGCCCCCGGCGAATACAGCGGTTGTTGGAGAATGAAAAATGATCGTGATGTATTGTTCGGCGGCATCGTCTGCGTAGATATTGTTGTCGCTGAATAAAACCGCTTAAGCCGTCACACGTTCACGCTTGGGCGAGACGCTCTTCTCCACGGAGGTACTTATGAAACGCAGATTGCGCATCGTTATCGTCATCGGCGCGATCCTGTTGAGCGCCTGTGGATCTGCCACACCGGCCACCCCCACACCCGACGTCAATGCCATCTACACCGCCGCGGCCAAGACTGTCGTGGCTGAACTGACACAGACCGCAGCCGTCATCACGCCAACGCTGGAATCAACCGCCACACAGATGCCAACCTCGCCCGCAGCGACCGTAATAACCGTCGGCACGCCCCTTCCTACAGAGACGCCGCAGCCGACTCCCACCTTATTCCTCGAGGCATCTCCCACACAACAGTTTTGTGATGATGCCAAGCACGTCGCCGATGTCAACGTCCGGGATGGCACCGAGATGTCACCCGGGCAAGACTTTCTCAAGACCTGGCGTATCAAAAATACCGGCACCTGTCTGTGGGGAGCAGGGTACGGACCGGTGTATGGCTACGGCCCTAAAATGGGTGGTCAACCTATCGCGCTGACCACAACAGTCAATCCCGGCGAGGAAGTCGAAGTTTCCATTCGGTTCAAAGCCCCGGATGCAGCAGGTGAATACAAAAGTTACTGGCGCATGGAAAACGCCAACGGTGCGCCATTCGGTGAATTTTTCTACGTACAAATAGTCGTCCGCTGAGATATTTCTCCTCGTCCAAACGTGTGTCTGATCCGCTAACGCAAGCTGTCAAAAAAGAAGCGCACCGCCTGGGATTTGTTCTGGCGGGCATCACAACGCCCGATCCGCCGCCCCACTGGTCAACTTATGAACGCTGGTTGGCCGCGGGGCGGCATGCTTCCATGGCTTATCTGGGGGATGAACGTGCCCGCGCGCGCCGCGCCGACCCGCGCAGGATTTTGCCGGAATGCCGCGCCATCCTCGTCCTGGCCGTTCCCTACCCGGACCCGAAAACTGCCCTCAGCGCAAAGAAGCCGAATCCACACGGACGCATCTCCGCCTACGCCTGGGGCGACGATTATCATCTCGTCCTGCCAAAACGCCTGAAAGCGCTGGCTGCCTTCATCGAATCTGTCGTCGGACGCGCCGTACCCAATCGCTGGTACACCGACACCGGCCCCGTCCTGGAACGCGACCTGGCGCAGCGCGCCGGACTGGGTTGGATTGGCAAAAACACCAACCTGATCAACCCCAAACACGGCTCCTATTTCCTGCTGGCCGAAATCCTCCTGGGCGTCGCGCTCGAACCCGACCCGCCCTTCGCCGCCGACCACTGCGGGACGTGTACGCGCTGCATCGAAGCCTGCCCTACGCAAGCTATCCTGCCAGACCGCACGCTCGACGCCCGCCGCTGCATCTCCTACCTGACCATTGAACTGAAAGATGAGATCCCGCCCGACCTGCGTCCGCTGCTCGGCGAGTGGGTCTTCGGCTGCGACGTTTGTCAGAGCGTCTGTCCGTGGAATCGATTCGCAACAACAGATGCAGACCCCGCCTTCGCCCCGCGGCCAAACGTACCACGCCCAAACCTGCTTGACGAACTCTCCCTCACGCCCCAAGACTTCAACCGCAAATTCAAGGACAGCCCCGTCAAACGCGCCAAACGACGCGGTTACCTGCGGAACGTGGCTGTGGCGCTCGGCAATACGGGCGACCCGACAGCCATCCCCGCGCTGAAAAAGGCCCTGGACGATCCGGAACCGCTGGTGCGCGAACATGCTGCATGGGCGCTGAAGAGAATAGGAAATGGGGAATAGAGAATGGAGTAGAAGTGGAGAATGAAAAACCATGCTCACATTGTTGATCGCCACCGGAAACCGCGGTAAATTTCTCGAAATACGGGCCTTGCTCGCTGATATGGAGATCGACCTGCTCGCCCCCGCCGACCTCGACCTGGACCTTCACGTCGTCGAGGATGGGCAGACCTACGCCGAGAACGCGGCCAAGAAGGCTAACGCCTTCGCCCGCGCCAGTGGACTGATCGCCCTGGCCGACGACTCTGGTTTGGAAGTGGACGCGCTCAATGGCGCGCCCGGTCTGCACTCCGCGCGATATGCGCCCCAACCCGACGCCACCGACGCCGACCGGCGTGCCTATCTGCTGCAAAACCTGTCCGGCAAACCGCGCCCGTGGAAGGCGCGTTTCCGCGCCACCATCGCCATCTCCGTGCCGGGAGGTGGAATACACTTTGCGGAGGGAATATGCGATGGGGAGATCATCCCTGACGAGCGCGGCTCAGGCGGTTTCGGCTATGATCCCATCTTCTACCTGCCAGAATTAGGGCGCACAATGGCTGAACTGAGCATGGACGAAAAAAACCGCCTGAGCCATCGGGCACGGGCAGTCAAAAACGCGCGCGGAATCCTTGAGAGGCTGAAATAGGGCGGGGGGGGTAGACATCCGCCTCGTTTTACATGCCGGGACGATAGGGTATTTTTCGAAAAAAAGTTTCCAACACAGAAGAAACGGTTTCGGGCTGTTCGAGCATCACCATATGCCCGGCGCCTTCAACCAGTTCCAGTTGCGCCGCGGGGATATGCTCGCTGAGATATTTCGAGTACCTTACGGGGGTCAATTTGTCTTCCGTACCACACACGATCAATGTCGGCGCATGGATCTCCGACAAACGATCCATCACGTCAAACGCGTCACAGGCCAAAAAATCACCGTACAGAACGGTGGGTCGCGTTTCGGCCATGCGCTGCGCGGCCAACTCCTTCAGGCGCGGGTTGGTGTTCGGGCCAAAAGCCCAATCGTTGATCGTCTTGACCGCCAATGGAAAAGTAGCCGGGTCGGCAGTGTTCTCCAGAATCGCCGGGGCAACGCGCAAACGGCTGCCGCTGCTCACCAAGCCTAACCCCAATACCCGTTTCGGGTACTCGATGGCCATCGTCAGCGCAATGGCGCTGCCCATGGAATGTCCCACAAAAACCGCCGCGCGCAATCCGGCATCCTTCATAAAATCCAGGACAACCTGCACATAGTCGTCAATCGATTGTCGTCCAACGCCATCTGATTTGCCATGGCCTGGCAGATCAAGGGCAAAGATGCGTTGACCGTTCAGGCGGCGGATTTCGGGCGGCCAATGCAGGTAAGTGCCCCCCGCCCCGTGGATCAGGATCACCGGCAGTTGGGTAAGGACATCTGCCTGATGCGCAAAATAATACAGACCGGCAGCGGTTGGCATGGACACTCCTTATTGTGCGGGATGATGCAAGCGATCGGCAGCCTCTTCGGTCAGCGGAATGAAAACCTGAACCTTCGTCCCCTTTCCGGGCGCCGAATCGATGTGAAGCAGTCCGTTGACCAGTTCCGTCCGTTCGCTCAGATTGACCATCCCCAGACTGCCGCGTTTTTCATAAGTTTGATTGACGGCCTT
The DNA here is from genome assembly GCA_013152325.1 of Chloroflexota bacterium. GTDB lineage: Bacteria > Chloroflexota > Anaerolineae > Anaerolineales > Villigracilaceae > Desulfolinea. The sequence goes on along the minus strand of JAADGN010000068.1, from coordinate 7,012 downwards.
TACGTCGAATCCAACTCCGTCGTCTTGGACTTCAAGCAACACCAGCCCGTGTTCGAGAGACCGCAGGCGCACCCAGACAGTCGCAGCTTTGGCGTGCTTGCGAGCATTGTTGACGGCCTCTTCCACGATGAAGAAGATCACCCCTTGTTTGCCCATCTCCAATTGATCGACCACTTTTTCGTCCACTTCGACCCGGACTTTTTGATCGTACGTTTCGCCCATCTTTTCCGCCATGGCTTCCAGCGCGGCGGTCAGCCCCTGCGATTCGAGCACCAGGGGGCGCAAAGTGAACAGCATGTGGCGGATCTCCTTGGTCGTGCGGCGCGCCAGTTCCTCGATCCTGACCAGCTCATCGGCCACCGCCGAGGGGTCACGCTCCAGCATCACCCGGGTCAGGTTGACGCGCATCGCAATCGCCGAAACGGATTGCGTCGGGCCATCGTGCAGATCGCGGGCCAGTTTCTTGCGCGCCTCCTCCTGCACTTCGATCATGCGCTCTTTCTCTTCCACCAGGTCTTGATACAAACGCGCATTTTGGATCGCGATCACCGCCTGACGACCAATGATATCCAGCATCTCGCGGCGGCCAGGCGTGAAATAATCGGGGTCGGGATGGGCGAACAGCAGCACGCCATACACATTGAAACCGGTACGCAAGGGAGCACAATAGGCGGACGTACAGGAGCGCAGGGCAATAATGCGTCCCAATTCAGGATCATAACCGACATTCTGCGTCAGGACTGGCTCCCCTTCGCTGATAGCCTTGCCGAGAATGCCTTCGCTGCCCGGCAGCGTCACGCGCATATCTGCGCTGGTAAAGCGCCGCGCCGATTTGACGAGCAGTTGGTCCCCCCGGAACAGCAACACCGCGCTGATCAGTCGGTCGTCAAACTCCCCAACTTCTTCCGGGTTAAGCGCACTAACGGCCAAATCCAGCGCCGATTCCAAAACCCGTCTGTAACTCAAGGTCGCGGTCAGTGTAGACGTCAATTCATAGATAGCGCGCAACCGTTCGTTCTCCACGTGGCGTTTCTTCGCCTCGGCTTCAAGCCGCTCGTGGCGTATAAACCGCAGGCGATCAACCAGCTTGTGACTCAAATATCCGAAAAGTGCACCCACGAGCAACGTGACCGCAGCCACAACGCTCCCGGCAACGAACGGTTTCCCCGGCATCTGTAAACCGACAAACGCCAAATCAAGCGCGGCCATCAAGGCCGCAGCAAGCAGCCCGCCCAGCATTTCAAAGTAAATCGCCGCTGTCAGGATTGGGAGCAACCCCGCCCAAGATGCCGCCCCGGTCAATCCTCCCTGAAGCCAGAAGAAGGCTCCTGCCAATATCACGTCGACGACCAAGGCCAACTGACGATGGTGATTGATGCGGGTATTCAAACCGGCCAGGACGGTCATGCTTACATTCCACACAGCCAGGATCGCCAGCGGCCAAAGCACGGTTACGGTCAATTGCGCACTCAAGGCCAGCGTAATCACCAATCCAAATAAAGTCAGCCAGCGCAGGGAGATGGCGAACCAATCGGCAATGTAGGGAGAATCAAATTTACGCATACTCTAATAATAACGTAAAAGTATCTGACAAAGCAACCCAAGAAGAGACCATCAGACATATTGAACGGATATTGCAATACACCGAGAAAAGCTCATCTTGAAAATGTTTTGGAACCCGGCCAAAAAATCTTTGCAGCAGTGCCTTTCCTGGCCCAGCCCGCCAGCGCCGGGCAGTCGCGATTGAACGGCTGAATTTTCGGACAGATGGTTGGCCGCCGTCCTTCGCGAAGCATCCCGGCGGGGATGCCACATGGGCAACGCCGCCTCGAGCATTTTTCCAGACAGATCCTAAAGTGTGTCCACCCTAGCAAGGATACCCCATCCGCTCAAGAGCAGGCCCAAAGCGTTCCAGCATAAGCGCCTGTTGTTCAGTTGTATAGGCTTCGCGAAAGCGCCCAACCTTACCCTTAAAGAAATGCAAACCTTTCTTCTCCGTAGCGGCCTGCCCCGGGCGATATTTATCGATCACGGCTGTGACGGACGGGTCGTCGCCATCCAATTTCAGGAATTCGACCAGGCGCGAGGCCTCAACATCATAGTTCATCAACAGGTCTTCGTAGCGAGCTTTCAACGCACGGGCCTCTTGCATCCAGCCATCCCAAATACGGACGTAGTCCGACATAAAGTCAAGCGTCTTCCCAAAATCTGACAAATGTGAAAAGGCGTTCGGGCGTCCCTTGGCAATCGCACGCTGACCATACTCATAGGCTGAGAGCATGGCATCGCGTGGATCGCGGTAAATGTACGTAACGCGCATCATCCCGCTGCGGGTGAGCATCCGCACCCAGGGCGTCGGCGCGGAATGCGCCTTGATGACGAACGTATTGCCCAACAAGGCCGGGACGAGCACCATTCCCAACCGCCGCAGGGACAGCACGCCAATATTGCAATTGACCTCGGTAAGGATGTTCTCCAGATGGAACTGCTTACGAATGTCACGCGCTTCCTGACAACCGGTCGTCGCCATCAGGTCGTGGACCAAGTTGTAGTGCCAGCCCGACCCGGCGCGCGGCATCCCGACGGATAAAACGATCATACTTTCTCCTGAAAAATCTTCCCGGGCACGATACTCTGCGTCATGCCCTCATCCATTCCCGCGCGAAGCGTGCGAACGAGACGATGTTGCCAACACACCAAACACCCCTGCAAGGATGCCCAGGTTGATCCACAAATTGGATATTGCAAACGAATCCTGGGTCGCTATGTACAATGCAAGCGCCAGCCACGAAAACAGGCCCGCAACGCCGACAAATCGGGCAAAGCTGCCTCGTGAGCGCAAAACCGCCTGGATATTTCCCAAAATCGAAAAAAGAAAAACGACGAACAAAGCAAACCCGAACAAGCCTGTTTCAGCCAGGATGCGCACGTACAGGTTCTTCGCGTTCGGATACAAGTGCGTTGTTGGACTGAGATGCCGGGCAATCTCCGGGACGGAGGTCAGCGCCCAATCGGGCAAATTTCGATAGATGTAAAAGCCGCTCGCGCCCAGCCCGACGCCTGTCCAGGGATGCAGCTGAAAAGCGCGCATGGCGCCCCAGGCGTAGGCAACCCGCGCGCCCGCAAAATTGTGAATAACATACGCTTGCCAGCCGCCCTCCGGAATTTCAAACAAATTATTGAAATACTCCCGCTCCGCCAGAAAGCCAAAAACGCCGACCACAAGCATGACGATCAAAAGTACCACGCCCAAGCGCAGGATCACATTCCGTGAACGCGCGGGGGGTTGAAAGGCGGATGTGAACCAGCCCCAGATGCGTCGCATCGTTTTTCGTCCGACCAGGATGAACGTCAGCCCCGCCGCGGCGACCGCTATGAGGATACCGCCTCGCGAGTACGTCATGACCAACAGGAACGCCGCCAAGAGAGCCAGCACAGGCTCCATCCATTTATGGCGGCTGATCCGGTATCCAGACAGGACGGCGGCAAAAAGCCAGGGCAAATACATCGTGGCGATCTGTCCGGCCAGCCAGGACGGTTCGAAAGCAAAACCGGAAACCCTGTTCGTGCGCACCAATTCGCGCATCGAAAAGGCTCTTTGCCAGAGCGTCACGGTTTCCTTTTCCAGCAGATTGGTCTTGAAGGCCAGTAATTGCACCCCGCCCCACAAAACGGACAGGAACAGGCCGATATACAGCCATTTCAGCGAGCAGCGCACATCTTCTTCATCGCGGTTCATCCATGTCGCGGCCAGGAAAAAAGTGATGCCGATGAAAACCGTCACCCAGGCGCGCAGGGCGCGCCCCCAATAATCCTGTCCGCGCAATTCCAGCGGCGCGAACAAGGAGCCAACGGCCGTCATCAGCAAGGCAATCAGGAGAAAACCCGCCAACGGAAGGAAAACGCCCGGCAAGGCCAGCCTGACCTCCCGGCGCAGCCAGCGAATGCCCAGCACGAAGATAAGCAGCACCAGCGGATAGAACGCCAGCGGCCGCACCAGCGTACTTTTGCCAAGAAAGGGGAAATAGCGAAAACTGGTCACCGGCAGGGTCAGCAAAACCGCCCCCCACAAAAAACGTGACAGCCAATCCAGCGCAACTTTCCTAGGCATGGTCTCGTTCTTTTGAACCCGCAAAGAGAACAGCAAAGGCACTGACCACCAGAAAGCCTGTTGCCCCGGTCAAAACATAATTGCCCATCGCAATCTTGCGGGTAATGGGAAGATGTTCCCTCTGGCTGAGACTGACCTGAATATACGAGCTGATGCCCAACGACTGGTCTTCCAATCGCTGAATCTCGACTTCGCTTGGAGAATCCTGTTCATGCAAAGCGTCCAATTGCATGGCAACCGTCACCCCCTGCCGTACCTGTTCACCAAACGCCTCCGCCCAGGCAGAGGCCAGCTGCGCGGCGCGTTCAGGATCGGCGTCATCGGCCCAGAAGTGCCAGCCGCCCTCCTCAGGCTGGGAGAGAAGAAGTTTGCCAGCGCGCAGTTCGCCGACAGTCACACCGCCCACGCCATCCGCAACACGCTCCAGCACGGCATCCGACCAGGCGACTTCCTCCAGCTTACGCGTCTCGCGCTCCAGATAATAGAAAAGTTTGCGGTCGCTTTCCTCCGGCCAGGCCTGCTCCAAATTAAAGTCCACCGTGACGGTGGCCTGGGCGCGGAAAGCAGGCGGGAAAAGAGAATAGACCGCCGCGCCCATCAGCGCGCCGACCAGCGTGCCCAGCACCCAAAAACGCCAGGCGCGCAGCAGCCGGATAAGATCATCCGCAGAGGGGGGAGCAAGCAACCATTTCATCTTCATCGCATTATTCCTGTGAAGCCTTCGTCATTTGCCGCCGACGCCGCCAATTCCACAACGGCGCGACGACCTTGCGGATCGCGTACTTGATTGTGATCACCGACAGCCGCGAGCCGCCGTCACGATAGTGAACGCGCAGCATCTCCGGCCAGCAGCGGTCATCGTCCACGATGGTCTTGCCGCTGGCGTGCAAACGGAAATTCGCCCAAACCCGCCCCGGCAGATATTGCAGCGGCGCGAGTTTCGCCAGACGCACCCACAGATCATAATCCATCGCGAAATAAAAACCGGCGTCCAACGGCCCCACCTGATGCCACAGATCCGCACGCCAGAAAGCAGCCTGCTGCGGGATGTGGACGTAGCCCTGTCTCAGCCGCTTGTAATCTGTTTGTGCGGCAGGGAACCGCCCAATCACGCGCCCCGCTTCGTCGATGAAATTTGCCTCGCCATAGACCAACCCGACTTCAGGATGTGTCATCAAAAAATTGACCGCTTCGCGCACCGCGCCAGGTTCGTAGGTGTCGTCCGAGTTCAGCCAGGCCAAAATCTCCCCATTGGCGCGCGCAAAGCCCTTGTTAATGGCATCCGTTTGCCCCGCGTCCGGCTCGGAGACCCGCCAGGCCAGTTGGTCGGCATACCGTTCGATGATCTCCACCGATCCGTCGGTCGAACCGCCGTCCACGACGATATATTCGATGTTGGGGTAATCCTGTTCCAGCACCGAGCGCATGGTCGCTTCCAAAAATTGCGCCTGGTTGTAAGAAGGCGTGACGATGGAGACGAGCGGCAGCATATTATTTCCAGTCATCATCGGCATAGAATTTCTCGGCCACGTCCGCCGTCATCTGCCGGACGCGGGCAATCTCATCGTCCGTGAGACGCCGCCGCCAGTTTTTGACGTTGGCGCGGCTGTCCAGGCGAACGGCATGGGTGCGGGACAATTCTTTGGGATTGGCCGCGCTGCTCGATTCTTCGACTGCCCGCCGCGCCCGCGCGTTAAACTCCAGTCCCAGCGTTTCGTACAGCGACCCGAAGCCTGCCACCGGCTCGACGGATAAGTCCTCGTGCCGAACCACGCGAAAATCCGGGTGCGCGCGGCGGTATTTGTCCACCACGTGGTAGATCATCCGCCAGAGCAAACTGCCCTGCGAGATGACGTCATCCTCCGCCGCTTCCATCTCAGCCCGAAAAGGCTCCAGGCAGTCACGCATCAGCAGGGGCTGTTCGAGCAGATCACGGAAATCGAAAGACCAACCCAGGCGCTTCAGGCTGCTGACAAAGGCCGCCGGATGCCGCACCGTGATGACGACCTGAGAGCCAAACTGCCCGGCAAACCACGGCGCGGAGAAAACCGCAAAAGGGTCTTTCAGCAGAGGGCGTTGGCGCAGCAACCGCCCGCGCCAGAAAGCGAACCCATCCCGCCCCATGCGCAAAACGTCCTTGAACGAGCGCAGTGAAACAAACTCACGTCCCAGATGATACCGCAAAGCAAGCGTCTCTTGAAATGCGGACAGATATTCAGATGCATTCTCGGCACAGATATACCCATACCAACGGCTGACCGGCGCGCGCATCACGCCCGGGCGATGCCAGACGTTGAGCGGCTCGCTGATATAGGCCGCTTCGCCGCCCGCGGCCAGCATCCTGCCGACCCAGGTCGTACCGCTGCGGTGTGCGCCGGTGACAAGAATGGGGGAATGGTCACTCATTGTTTTTGCTCACGGAAGCGCGCTGATCGAATTCACATCGTAGTAACGCGCCGCACAACGATTGACCCAATGGTCCGGGTCAGTGTCGAGTTCCTTTACGCGCGCAACCCCAGGCAGCTGGATCACTTCAATATCCAGCATCCCCTGACCTTTGTCTGCCCAAATTTGTGCGTCACGCGCGTCCCAGGCGGCGGCGCGAGCCTGGTATTCGGGCACGGTCTGATATGCCTGCCAGGCTGCTCGCAACGGATATAGCGCGGAAAGCCCGAGCAAAACAGACGCCGCCAAAGCCGCAGAAAACCTGGCCGTCAAACGGATCTGCGAAACGAGAAGGCCAAATAAAGCTCCTTCCAAGACCAGCGCACCAGTCATAACAAACCTGGCGGGGAACCGTGCCCGCTCAACCGGGTAGGATTGCCCGTACGCGCTGGGCGCAAAGCTGGCTGCAATCAACGCATACATGACAAGAGGCAGCAGGACAATTGCCAGCCAGAC